>NZ_JBSFNN010000116.1:0-15914 GCF_053587115.1 Streptomyces sp. NPDC003697 | reverse complement strand
CACCACTCCTCCCGGCCTGACTCAACGAGCCAGACCCCTGGAGGGGGTCAACTTTCAAGCGTCGCCACTGGTCCACTTTTCAGCCGTCGCCGACACTGCTGTACGCGAGGGAATGCATGGGTGCGCCGACGCCGCCACCCCGTAGCAGCACGGCCCGCAGTGCACGATGCCTGTGATCAGCTGCGCCAAAACTCCAACCGACGAGGCAAGGCACGGTAGTAACGTGCGGGAATCGCTCAAACTAGGACGCCGGGGGGCAGCACATGATCGTTCGGACCATCGCGCCAGAGGGTATGCCGCGCCCGACGGGAGATGAGGGCCACATCCTCCTCGACGCGATCTGGGCGTACTTCAGCGAGCACCGTCGCTGGCCGGCTTTCGACGACATCGATCGCACGCTGTACGCGCAGGACCTGAAGTTCGAGGAGGTCGTACAGCAGCTGTGTCCCGCGCTGCTGCTCGGACTTGCCCCGGACCTGTCACAGTTGGCGCAGAGCTCTCAAGATCTGACCCTGACCGTCGCTGGCGCTGCGAACTGCACCGGCACCGGATGGGCCATCGACAAATTCATCGCCATGGTGCGGAAAGCGGCCGGATTGGAGCTCGCTTGGCTGCCCGCGGACCGCGGTGAGCTGCCATGGATGCAGCCCGGAGACATGGCACACGGCCTCCCAGCGAGCACGAAACTCGCGAAAATTCACACGCAAGCCACTTTCGACGCCGCCGCGCTCGGGCAGCGTGAAACCTGCTTCCGCGGTGGAAGCATCAACCGGGAGACGCTGGACTGGTCGCTCAGCTTCGACCGGGGCATCCGGCCGTTCGCTGACGTGCAGCGGCTGGAGGACTACTGGCGCATTCGCGAGCAGGTGTTGGGGCCCGAGCGGACCGACGCCGACAATCGGCCCTTCTCGATTCAGCCCGCGTCGCACAACCTGGCGGCTTGGTCGCCAGGAATGCCAGCCGTCCCGGCCCCTGCCGAGGAGTCACCGAAGCCGCTGACGGTCGAGTGCGTCCTGCACCCCCTGATTGCGGAGGTCGCTGCCGAGCGGTACGCCCGAGGCTCCTACAACGACGCGGTGATGAGTGCATACAGGGCAGTGGAGTACCGCATGCAGACGCTGCTCGGCAGCCATGTGGTCGGCATGCCGCTGATGAGCGATGCGCTGGCGGGCAATCCACCGAGGATCAAGGTGACCCGGTCTACAAGCCCAGGCTCGCTGGACAGCGAGCGGAAGGGCATGCACTTCTTGTTCATGGGCGCTGTGGGCGCACTGCGCAACCCTCGGGCTCATGGTCCGGACGAGGCGGACGACCGCGACGAGGCCGACGAAATGTTGGCGTTCGCCAGCTTCCTCATGCGGCGCCTCGACACCGAGGAGGCGGAACGCCAGAAGGCCGCCGAGGTGGAGGCCGAGTCGGCGCAGTGATCACACACCAACTCGTTAGAAGCGCGACCACCGATTTAGGAGTTCGAGCACGGGCCCTCTGGAGGCGCCTCACCACAGTAGGGCGCGGTCATGTCTGACTGCCCTGGACCGCTGGTGTTCCTCGACGTTGATGTCAGCGCTGGATGTCACCCACGTCCGTTGAGGGCGCCCGCGAGGGCTTGGGCTTGGCTGGGGGAGATGCCGAGGGCGAGCGGTATGTGGCGGGGGCTGCACGGCGACGAACACACTGCGATCGGGCTGTCTGTCATGACGGCCCAGCGCGGTTCGCTGTCGGCTTCCTGCTCGCCGACCAGTACGGTGGCCAACTCGTCGGCTGAGTCGGAACGTATGCCGCAACGGATCAGGGCTTGCCCCACCATGTGGCGCGCTTCGCGAGGCATCTCGGCGTCGCCGACCATCGGAAGCAGGAGCAGAAGGCGCTGTGAGCTGTCGGTCAAACCCACGCTGCTGTCCTGTGCGGCCTCAGCGAGTGTGGCGAGCTCCGTCCAGGACAGTCCGGGGCCGGCCTCGTCAGCGCCGCATTGGCCGAGGTAACCGAGTCGGCCCCACTGGGGGTGGCGTACGAAGAAGTCGACGTTGTTCGCGTCGTCGAAGTTGGCGTACACGGCCTAAGCGGTATGGCCTCCCTCGAAGGGGACCCGCAGCACAGGCCAGGGCGCCTCAGGGTTGCTGAGGCGCTCCACCATCTCCTCGTAGAGCGACGCGTCCACCCCGTAGCGCTCTGGATCCTCGCTTGGATCTCCCACGGTCAACATGAGATGCGCGAGCCAAAAGGCGGGCTCGCGCGCGAGATCCTCGCCTGCTACCAGCTCGCAGTCCTCCAGATATTCGGGGATGTGCACCGGGAGAGCCATGCGCGGAGCGTACTCGCCGTCATCGCTTTCCCATCTGCCAGGCCCGGGGGCGTCCCGCTGACGTCGGGCCGGACCGGAGCAGCCCCGCTTTAGGAGTGAGGTTGGGCGATCACAGGCTTCACCTGCGGATTCCCAGTCTCGGCGGAGTCCAGCCGAAGCCACCCATGTGAACATCGGTTCCCCGTGAGTCCCCGTCCGTTCTGGCACGCGAGTGACACGACTCGGGGGCCGTGCCCTGCAGCGCCCGGCCCAGTTTGGAAGATCGTGTATGCGCGTGCTACCTGACCTGCAAGGCGTTGACCTGTATGTCCCTGGGACGCTCGCCGTCGTTCCCCGATGTTCCCCATCGTTCACTGCTTGATCGGGCACACGCAAGGGACACACGCGCCCTCTTTGCGGTCTTCCGAGGCCTGTGCCCGTCGGCGGCTTGCCTGATCTGGTTGGCTCCCGTTCAGCGCCGGGTGGCCCAGATTCGGTGCTCGCGCGAGTGGAGCACGTTGGACCATCTGGCAGAAGTCCGGTGTGTCAGGTTCGGAGGTCCTTCGGCGCGCAAGTCATCCTCCTCTCCAGAAGTCCGATGACGCTCCCGAAAGGTGCCACAGCGCGATGACTAAGTCCTGGACCCGAGCCCGTATGCGCACCGCCGTGGTGTCCGCCGTCTTGGCCCTGGCGGCGGCCCTGACAGGTGGCGGCACCGTGCAGGCACAGGAGGCACTTTCGGCGCGGACCGCCCAGCCGCCTGTCGAGCACGCATGCGTATTTGAGGGCGTCAACCTCAACGAGTTCCTCGGCGTCCCCCAGCGACTCATCGGCCCGCCCCCGTGCCGCGAGGCGTTCGTGGGCGAGAAGTGGGTCCGTACTTTCCCGGCATGGGTTACGGCGGCGAGCGCGAAGGGCGCCGTGTACCCACCTGGCTACAAACCCGCGCGTCGCGCTCCCATGGACGACTTCTTGTCGAAGTTCCGCGGCGTCCGGGTTGTCAACGACATCGGCACCGCGCAGGAGCGCAGCTACACCTTCAACCGAAACCAGGTGCTGCGCCGCGTGGATCTGGACTCCGAAGCCAACGTCCGCATCGCTAGCTTCGCGACGCCCCCGCTGCACCCGCTCAGCGCCGGAGCCCACACGACCACGGTCTTCATGCGGCTGAGCGCACAACACTGCGATGGGCTCGGCACGGATCCCGACGTGAATTGCCTGCCCGGCGGCGAGTTCCAGTACACGGCTGACACGCCAGTCACGTTCTTTCCCCGAAACACCGTCTGAGCGCCTTGGGGTGCTTGCGTCTACCGTGTACGCCCGTCTTCCAGGGCCTGCAGCTGCCGTCACTGCCGTCGGTGGCGTGGCTTCGGGACCGCAAGTTGGCCGACCGCACCCGTGAGCGGAACGAGTCGGTGATGCGGCTGCATATCCTGCCCACCTTCGGGGCCGGGACGGTGGCCGACGTGACGACTGCCCGTGTGCGGAGCTGGCGTGGCAAGCTCCTGACGGCCGGCGTCGGCGAGCCATCGGTCGTCAAGGCGTACCAGTTGCTGCGGGCTCTGATGAACACGGCCGTGGACGACGAGCTGATCCGGCGCAATCCGTGCCGTATCAAGGGTGCGGACCGTTACGACGTGCCCGAGCGGCCGGTCCTCACGGTGGCGGAGGTTTTCGCCGTCGCCGACTCCATCGCGCCGCGCTACCGGCTGCTCGTGCTCCTGGCGGCCTTCACCACCCTGCGCTTCGGGGAGCTGGCGGCCCTGCGGCGCCGGGACGTCGACCTGGAGGGGCTGACGGTCATCGTGCGCCGCGCTCAGGCCGAGGTGCAGGACGGCCGGCTCTTCGACAAGGCGCCCAAGTCCGCAGCCGGGGTGCGCACCGTTGCCTTCCCGGCCGAACTCCTCGACGCGGTCACGCACCACCTGGAGCACTTCGCCGCTCCCGGCCGTGACGGTCACGTCTTCGTCGGGCCGCAGGGCGGGCAACTGCGGCGGAGCAACTTCCGGGACGACTGGGTCAAGGCCCGGAAGGCCGCGGGCGTCACGGCCGAGCTGCACTTCCACGATCTGCGGCACACGGGCAACACGCTGGCCTCGACGGCCGGGGCCAGCACGCGGGAGCTGATGACGCGGATGGGGCACAGCAGCTCCCGGGCCGCGCTGATCTACCAGCACATGACCAGCGACCGTGACCGGGACATCGCCGACCGGCTCGGCGCCATGATCCGGGGGCGGTGGGGGAGCGGCCTCAGAGCCCTCCGAGCCCGCCGAGAAGGACCCTGCGGGCCCGTAGTGGCACGCGTGTGGCACGACCCCGGACACGACTAAGGGCCAGCCTGGGAGGGAAACCCTCCTGAGCTGGCCCTTCTGGCTGTGCCCCCGGCAGGATTCGAACCTGCGACACCCGCTTTAGGAGTTCATTCGTAGCTACGTGCGTGCTGCCTCGTTGCTACTCCGAGGGCTCCAGGCAGTTCCCCTGCTACCGCCAAGGTTCCAGCGCGTACGCCTCTGTTGCCGTCATCTTCTGCCGTCAGGAGGCGCAAAGCACCGGCATCCCCAAGTAGGCGTGAGCGGTCGTGGAGCTCTCGCCCTGGTGGGCAGTCATGTGACTCCGCTGACGAGACCTTCCGCACTTCCCTTCATCAGGATGAAAGGGGGCATCAAGATCATCGCAGACGTTGCTGCTAACCGATTAAGGAGCCAGTGCGGCAGAAACGCTGGCCAGGCGGCCGAGCGATAGAGCGAGGTTTGCGGGGTTGCGAACCGAGTACTCGCCGTCGTTGATGCGGGCACCGCGTTCGGTGGTCCTCCAGTGCACCGGACCCCACAGGCCCTGGGCTTCGAGGAGGGCGGCGGCCAGCGTGTCGGCCGCGTCGGCTCCAACGCGGGCTCGCAAAGCAGCCGCCAGGCGATCCTTCGCATCGTCCGGTGGGGCGTCGTCGCCGAGGGCAGGCAGCAGGAGCAGCAAGCGGGCGTGGGGGTCTGTGGTAGTGCCGCCGGGCAAGGCATTGCCCGCCGCCGCGACCAACTCCGGCCAGGACAGGCCGGGGCCCAAGAAGTGGCCTTCCTCCGTGGCGAGGAGCTCGACCCGATCCCAGTCGGGGTGGTGCAGGAGATAGTCGACGCCCTCGTCCTCCTCGAACGTGCGGTAGACGATATGGAGGCGGTGGCCGGCCCGCAGCGGGAGCTGGTCACCGAGGCGGTTCGCGCCGCACTCGAAGAGGTCGCAGGTATCTCCCCTCATCTGCTGGACGAGCTGATCGACGAGGGCTGGGGGCTGCGCTACGGCCGGCCGGTCCGCCTGGGGAAGAACCCCACCAAGCCCATGACCAGGATTCTTGCCACCGGAAACGACGCCGTCCGGCTTCTGGAACACCTCTACCGCTACGGAGCGGGCCGCATGTCCGGTCCTCGCATCCAGGCTCTGCGGCAGATCATGGTGCAGAACTATCACCGTGATGCCGCGGGACACCTGGGCTGGCGCACCGCCGAGACGGAAAGCGGGGCGGGTCTGCCGTCGTCGTCGAGGGCGATCGCCTCGCCCTGCGGCACCTCGGCTCGCTACGCGAGGCACGGACACATCATCAGCTGGAAGGGGTTCGCCGCTCATCTGACCGAGACCTGTGCTGCCGACGGCCCCAACGTGATCACGGATGTCGCCACCACCGCGGCCACCACCCACGACAGCCAGGTCCTGCCCGGCATCCACACCCGCCTCGCCCGACGCGGCCTGCTGCCCGCCGAGCACCTGGTCGACGCCGGCTACACCTCTCTGCCCCACCTGGAACAGGCCGCCCGTGAACACCAGGTCACCGTCTCCGGTCCGCTGAAGAGCAACCCCACCCGCCGGCACCGCCGAGGCGAGGGCTTCGCCCGGGACGACTTCCATATCGACTACGACAAGCAGCAGGTCACCTGCCCCCAGGGACAGGTCAGCGCGGGCTGGCACGGCCCCTACCCGACCTCCTCGCCCACCGCCGCCCCGCTGATCGTCGCACGGTTCACCAAAAGCCAGTGCCGCCCCTGCCCGGCCCGCACCCAGTGCACCAGCACCGCCGACAACGCCCGCACCGTGGGCTTTCCTCCACGAGAGCTCCGTGACCTGCAACTCCACGTCCGCGCCGAGCAGCAGACGCCCGAGTGGAAGACGCGTTACGCGGTCCGCTCCGGAGTGGAGAGCACGTTCAACGAGTTCGCCCACGGGCACGGTATGCTGCGCTGCCGCTACCGAGGACAGGGAAAGGTCCACGTCCAGCACGTGTTGACGGCCATCGCCGTCAACATCGAGCGCCTCGGCGGACTGTCACCGGCTGAGGAAGCCCCCACACCCCGCCAGCCGACTGCCTTCCAGAACTACCTCGACCAGCGCGAGATCTTTCGCCTGAAGTCCTGGCGAACCCCGGGCAGTTGACTCCGCCGACACCAAGATCCCCGACAGAGTCAAGTTAGGGTTTCAGATGCGCGGTCGGCTTCCGAGGTGTCCAACTCTGTAGAGCAGCTGCATCCCCGGCTCTGTTGGGGGTGGCCCGGGCACGACCCGGGACCTAACCAACGATCGGGCTTCGTCGATGGCTAAGGAGAGACCTGCCAGCGCCGGCCGCGCACCGCCGAAACCGCAACGCTCCGGAGGAGACGCGAGCAGCGGGACGCCCGAAGGGGAAGCCCATCGGCGCTGGAGACCTCGGCCCGTACCAGGCTCGGCTCGCCGTCAGCGGTCGTCGGGGTCGCCCTGCGAGCCGCCGCCGTGGTGGTCGTCCCGGCCGTCATCCGAGCCGCGCCCGTGGTGCCGGCCGTCGCCAGCCGGGTCGTCCGCACTGCGGCCGTCACCGGCCGGGTCGTCCGCACTGCGGCCCCTCACGCCGCCGCGGTCGTCGCCCGCCGGGTCGTCCGCACCGTGCCCCCGCAGACCGCCGTGGTCGTCGTCGGCGTGGTGCCGGGCCTCGGCACCGTGTGCACCGGAGCGGCCGTGATGGGCGGTCGGGTGGTCGTCGGCGTGCGGCTGGTCCTTCGTTGCGGCGCCCGACAGGCCCTGGGCCGCCGGTGCGGTGCGGGAGTCGTCCCGGCCGGTGCGGGCACCGTCGTCGGCGCCGGAGTGACGGCCGTGGTCGTCCGCGCCGCGGTCGTCCGAGCCGTGCCGGTGGTGGTGTGCCGACGGGGCGGACGGGCGGGGGGCCTGGTGACCCGGCGGTGAGGTGACGGCCGTGGCGGTGACGGCGCCTCCACTGATCACAGCCGCCGCGACGAGCACGGCTGTGACGGTACGACGGCGGCCGGTGAGCCAGGTGATGCTCATGACGTGTCCCTTCCTTCGCTCCGCGGCCGGTGCGCGGAGTCCGTCCGGCGCGTTCACCGGACGAGAACCACCGTGCGCCACGCATCCTGAAGCCTGGCTGAAGCAACCTGAAGCCGCCTTCAGGAAGGTTCTGAGACGCTGTGGGCATGCGCCTGCTGATAGTCGAGGACGAGCGACGCCTCGCCACCGCCCTTGCGCGCGGACTGGCCGCCGAGGGCTTCGCCGTGGACGTGGCCCATGACGGCGTCGAGGGGCTGCACTTGGCCCGTGAGCAGGAGTACGACCTGATCGTCCTCGACATCATGCTCCCCGGCCTCAACGGCTACCGGGTCTGCGCCTCGCTGCGGGACGACGGCGACGCCACACCCATCCTGATGCTGACCGCCAAGGACGGCGAGTACGACGAGGCGGAGGGCCTGGACACCGGCGCGGACGACTACCTGACGAAACCGTTCTCCTACGTCGTCCTCCAGGCCCGCATCCGCGCCCTGCTGCGCCGCCGTGCCCCCACCGGCTCCCCGGTCCTGCGCGTCGGCAGCCTGAGCCTGGACCCCGGAGCCCGGCGCGTCATGCGTGACGGGAAGGAAGTCACCGTGACCACCAAGGAGTTCGCGGTGCTGGAGCACCTCGCGCGGCACGCCGGTGAGGTGGTCTCGAAGGCCGACATCCTCGCGCACGTCTGGGACTTCGCCTACGACGGTGACCCGAACATCGTCGAGGTCTACGTGAGCGCGCTCCGTCGCAAGATCGACGTGCCCTTCGAACGCCACTCCATCAAGACGGTGCGCGGCGCGGGATACCGCCTGGAGGCCGAAGGGGGACGCGATGTCTAGGCCGCTGGCGTCGGTCCGGGCGCGCGCGGCGCTCGCGGCCACCATGGTGGTCTGTCTCGCGCTGGTCGTAGCGGGCTTCGGCGTGGTCGCGGTGCTGCGGCACAACCTCGCCGGACGGGCCGGCCTGGAGGCCGAGGTCACCGCCCGTACGGTGGCCGGTTCCCAGGACGCGCTGAACGGCCGGTTCGACCGGCTCGACCTGCCCGAGGACGGGCGCGTGGTCCAGGTCGTCGACTCGGCCGGGCACGTGCTGGGCGCCGGTGCCGCCATCGCGGGGCGCGCCCCCGTCGCCGACTACGCCCCGGCCGCGGACAGCTCCGCCACGCCTCCGTCCACCGAGCCCTCGCCTCCCACGGCGCCGGTGTCCACAGCGCCGTCCCCGTCAGGCGCCGGAGCGGTTTTCGTGCCGCCTCTCCCGTCGGCGTCCGGGACGGCAGACGCGACCGGCACGGCTGCACACGCGAACAGTGGTGCGGGCGTTGCGGGTGGTGTGCTCGCCGCCGTGTACGTCCCCGTCGGTACCTGGACCACCCGCCCCGTGGTCCCCGTGGACGACCACGGGCGCCGAGGCCAGGGCGGAGACGACTCCGGCGGCAGCCGCAGGAACGACGACGGCCCCGCCACGTCGGACCGGAAGAGCAAGGAACCGTCCGGTGACGACCACGGCGGCAGGGGCGGCGACGACTCCGGAAGCGGTGGCAGCAGCGAGGACAGGGGGAAGAGCGGAGCAACCAGCAGCCCGCCGCGCGGCAGGGTCGGGACCGACGTGCAGCGGCGCACGATACGGGCCACCGTGGCCGGCGGAACTCACGACTACAGCTTCGCCGCCGTGCAGGGCACCACCTACGACGGCCGCACCTACACCGTCTACGCGGGGGTCTCCCTGGAGGAGGAGCAGGCCACCCTGGACCAGGTCACGAAATCGCTGCTGAGCGGCCTGCCGTTCCTGCTCTTGGTGGTGGCGGCCGTGACCTGGCTGGTCACCCGGCACGCGTTGAAGCCGGTGGAGGGCATCCGGGCCGAGATGGCGGAGATCACCGGGAGCGGCCACCTGTCCCGCAGGGTGCCGGAGCCGCGGTCGGGGGACGAGATCGCCCGGCTGGCCCGCACCACCAATCAGACGCTGGCCGCCCTGGAGAGGTCGGTCGAGCGGCAGCACCGTTTCATCGCCGACGCCTCCCACGAGCTGCGCAGCCCCATCGCGAACTTGCGCACCCAACTGGAGGTCGCCGACGCCCACCCGGAACTGCTGGACACGCACGACCTCGTTCAGGACGTCGTGCGCCTGCAGCACCTGGCCACCGATCTGCTGCTTCTGGCCCGGTTGGACGCCGGGGAGAGCCCGGCCGGAGCGCGCCTCGACCTCGCGGATCTGGTCTGGGAGGAGGTGGCCGCGCGGGCGGCGACGGACCGGTTCGCCCCCGCCGTGACGCTGGAGGGCGAGTCGCTCGCGGTGACCGGCAGCAGGACGCAACTTGTCCGGGTCCTCGCCAACCTCCTGGACAACGCCCAACGGCACGCGTCGGGCGCCGTGGAGGTGACGGTGGCCGCCGAGAGCGACGAGGTCGTCCTCACCGTCGCCGACGACGGTCCCGGGGTCGCTCCGGAGGACAGGGAGCGGGTCTTCGAGCGGTTCGTCCGCCTGGACGAGGGCCGAAGCCGCGATGCGGGCGGTGCCGGTCTCGGCCTGGCCATCGCCCGGGACGTGGTGCTGCGCCACGGCGGCTCGCTCACCGTGGAAGGCGACCCCGGCGAGGGAGCGGTCTTCCGTGCCCGACTTCCGCGCGCGACGTGACGGGCACGGTTCACGTTCCCGCGGGGTCTTCCGCGCCGTAGTGCACGAGTGAGGTCGTCACCACGCCGCGGCAGACGGCGTCAACGCGTGACGACGTCCTCGCGCAGCCGGGTGACCGCCCTGCTCGTACGCGGGCCGCCGCGCGGGCATGTGTGTTTGCGGCCCGGCACGGTGAACGGCTCAGCGGGACACGGCACTCCGGCGTCGCGCCATGCGGCGCAGCGTCGGCAGCGCCGCGGCCGCCAGGAGGACCACCACACTGAAGACGATCGCCGCCGTCCGCGCGAATGACGCATTCTCCCCGGCATGGGGCGCCGACTCCGTGTGGGACGCTCCGCTCAGACTCAACACCGGTGCGGGGTGATCCGGTTCGGGCTTGCCCTCCTCGGCCGGCTGGTCCCAGAAGACCACCTCGCCGTCGTCGTACTGCTGTTTCGCGACGAAGGCCAGCGCGTCCACGCCGGTGGGGACGCGGTCGATGTGCACCACGAACACGGCCCCGTCCTCGCCGCTGATCGCGCCGCCGGACCAGCCGACGGTGCCGCTCCCGCCGCCGGGCGCCTCCTGCTGCGCGGTCCACCCCCTCACCTGCTCCGCGCGCATCCCTCGCACACCCTTCGGTGCCACGATCCACACGCCGACGGTGCGCGCGTCGTCCTTTTCGTTGGGCACGCGGAACGTCATCCGCACGTCCCTCGCGCCCGGTCTCACCGTGTCCTCGGAGTGCACGTGCACATGCGCCCAGGCGGGGGCCGCCGTCACCATGAGCAGACCGGCGGTCAGCAGGGCCGCGGCCATCCGGGCCGGCCGGAGAAACGTCATCGGGGATTCCTCTCTCGGTGTCCGTGCACGTCGGTCAGGGACGGCAGGGGTCGTGGCGACGGCCGGACTGCATCCGGCGCTGACGGTTCTGGACGGGGCCGGCGGCGGGTCGTCACGCAGGACGTCGGAGGTCTCACCCGCTGGGCCGGGACGGCCGGTGTGCGGCGCGGTGAAGCGTTGCCTCACGCGGGCGGATTGGTGACGACCAGGGCCGCCGTGACGCCCAGGACAAGGAACCCGACGAGCAGTTCGGCCACCAGGCCGCGCCGCAGGGCGCGTACGTGCGCCGTGTCCGGCAGCACGGGAGCGGCCGGCGCGAGGAGTGTCACCGTCGCCCCCCTCTCGCCAACCGGTGCGGCGGGCACGGGAGTCGGTGTCGTGACAGTCGTCGTGTGCCGGCGCAGCCAGCGCCGGGCGACGCCGCCGAGCGCGACGACCACGGCCACGCCGGTCGACTTCAGCAGCAGCATCCGGCCGAACCGGGTGTCGAAGAGGGCGTCGACGGTGCCCAATTCACGCCACGCCTGGAAGGTGCCTGTTACGACGAGCACGCTCACGCAGGCGAACGCGAGCCGGGAGAACCGAGGCAGCACCAAGGCCAGCGCGATGACGGCCCGCGGCTTCGCCAGTACCGCCGCGGCCAGGGCGAGTCCGCCCAGCCACACGCTCATCGCGGCGACATGGGCGAAGTCGGCGGCCAGGGCGAGGAGTGCGTACCGCCCGTCGACGGAGTGGCCGGTCACCGGCCACGTACCCCACAGGACCATGGCCGCCATGGTCGCCACGAGGGCCGCCGCCCTGGGCCGCCCGGCCGACGTGCCGGACGTCGCCTCTTGAGGCACCAGGTTCGCGAGCACGGTCGCGGCGCCCAGGGCGAGAAGGGCGTAGAAGCGTACGGCGTAGGCGTGGTCGGCGAGCGCAGCGTGCTGATGGTTGCCGGAACCGGACCAGGCGTCCGACAGGGGTCGGCCGTCGGCCCAGACGGCGTGGACGGCCAGGACCGCGAGAGTGCCGGCGGCGAGCAGGCCGAGCCCCGCCCACACCAGGTTCTGGCTGCGGCGGTCACGCAGCCCGGCGGGCCACAGCCACAGGACGACCAGCAGCACGCCGGGGCCGAGCGCGAGCCCGGCGTAACCGGCCGCGCGTGACACGCCGAGGAGGCGGCCGGCCCACGCGCTGCCGGAGCCGCCGAGCGGGGGTACGGTGCCGGCGACCCGGCTGGTCCTCTGGATGGAGAAGCGGAAGGTGCCCGCCACGGGATGTCCGTCGACCGACGTCACCTGCCAGGCCACGGTGTACGTGCCGGGGTGCAGGCCGCCGGGCAGGGCGGTCCGGACGACGGGGTCGGGACGGTCACCGGGGTGACCGCCGAGGTCCACGCGGCGCATGTGGTCGTCGAACACACGCACCGCGTTCTCCCCGGCGGTCACCGGCTGCCGGAACGTCAGCGCCGCCTGGGCAGGCAGGCCGGGCAGCACCTCGCCGGCGGCGGGATCGCTCGACCGTACGCCGGTGTGCGCGGAGGCGGGCCCGGCGGACGCGGCCGCCAGGCAGAGAACGAGACAGAGCATGGTGATGATGCGGCGCATCCGTTTCCCCCCGGGTGCCCTGGAGATGCAGCGCGTCCAGAGTGGGTGCTCGCCGCCGCCTGCGGCAGCCTCGCCTTTGGGGGTGCGACCCCCTCAAAACGAGGGGCCGAGACGGATGCTCAGTCTCTGGGAACGGTCAGGCGCGCAGTGGCAGGACGGTGCGGACCTCGGTGCCGCCGTCGGGGCGTTCGCTGATCGTCAGCCCACCGCCCAGTTCGGTGGCCGTGTCCCGGATGAGCTGAAGGCCGAGGTGACCGGTCTTGCCCAGTGCTTCTCCCGGGCCCTTCCCGTCGTCCGCCACTCGTACCAGCAGCCGTTCCCCGCTGCTGGTGACCTCGATCCAGGCGTGCCGTGCCGCGGCGTGCTTGAGGACGTTGGTGACGCACTCCCGTGTGCAGCGGTAGACGAGAGCGGCGAGGTCGGGCCCGAGCGCGGCCCGGACCTCGACGGTCGTGGTGACGCTGATGTCCTGCCTGCGCAGTCGTTCGGCGAGCAGTTCGACCGCCTGCGGCAGACCGTCCTCGGTCAGGTCCGGCGGGTAGATGTCCACCATCATCGTGCGCAGTGAACCGACGGCGCCGCGCAGGACCTCACCGACCTTGTCGAGTATGCCGGTGGCCGTGGCGTCTGCCCCGGGGGGCAGTGCGCTGCGGACGGCCGACAGGGCGTATCCGGCCCCGGCGAGGTCCTGCACGACTCCGTCGTGCAGGTCACGGGCGATCGTGCGCCGCTCCCGTTCGGAGGCGGTCAGGGCCTTGCTCAGCAGCCGGCTGCGTTCCGCGTCCGCCTTACTGACGCGGTGCAACAGATGGATGGACACCGGAAGTTGCGCCGCCAGCAGAAGCAGCAGCGCCCCGATGGAGAAGGGCACGAGGGTGTGCATCAGCTCGGTCCGCGCGGTGGTGACGCGGGCGTCGGTGGAGTACACCTCGAGCGCCAGCCGTTCACCGGAGTCCAGGTCGAGCGGGACGTAGACCTCCACGAGGCGGCGGCCGCCGTAGCGTTCGGTGACGTTCTCCTCGTCGGACAGGTCTGACAGATCGGCCCAGCTCGCCCGCTGGTCGATGGTCCGGCGTACGTCGTCGTTCGGGAAGGACATTCCGATGGCGCGGTGCTCGTTGGAGTACAGGACGTCTCCCTGACGGTTCCACACCTTCACCCGGACGACACCGCCCTCGTTCTGTCGGGCCTTGACGGCCTCGTCCAGACGCGTCCGAGCGGAGCCGTCACCGCGCAGCAGCGCCTGCATGGCCGGTTTGAAGATCACGTTGCCCATGAGCTGTGCGGAGCGGGCCGCCTCGGCGAGCGCGGTCTTCTCCGCGATCGAGTCCGCGGCCACCACGGTGCCCGCCCCGACGAGCGCGAAGGCGCCCACGCCGATGAGCACCATCGCGGTCAGCGCCCGCCGGACCGTTCTGCGGCCCGCCGTCTCCGCGCTGGAGCCGTCGCCCGTCCGGTCAGCCATCGGTGCTCGTCTCGACGAGGCCCAGCCGCTGTGCCTTCACGACGGCCTCCAACTGCGAGCGCACGCCGAGCTTGAGGTGGATCGCCTTCACGTAGCCGCGGCAGGTGTTGACGCTGATCCCGAGCAGCCTGGCGATCGCGGCCGGCGCCAGGCCCTTGGCCATCAGGCCGAGCACCTCGGACTCCCGGGCGGTGAGACTGGCCGCGCCGGGCTCGTCGGTGGCCTGGGGCCGGCCGGCGTCTCCGAACATCGACGCCGACACCAGCATCGACCCCTGGCGCACCGCGCGCAGGACGGTCAGCATCTCCTCCAGCGATCCGGACTTGGGTACGAACGCGCTCGCGCCGGCCTGGGCGGCCTGTACCACCCAGTCCGGGTCGCGGTGCGCCGACACGATGACGACGATCGCGTTCGGCGCGGTCTTGCGGATACGCCGGGTGACGTCCAGTCCGCTCTCCCTGCCGAGCGAGATGTCCATCACGACCATGTCCGGGCGTGCCCTTGCGGTCAGTTCGACCGCCGCCGATCCGGTCGCCGCGCATCCCGCGCAGTCGAAGTCCGGCTGTGATCCGAGCGCGAAGGCCAGCAGCTCGGCGAACGTCCGATGATCGTCGACGATCAGCACGCGCGTCGCCGACGGACCCGTGTGTTCCCCCATGTTCCCCCCACCGCCGGACCGCCACCCGCGGCCGGTCCGCAGGAGCCATGGAACCACGGCATGTGAGGAAACGCCCATGAGTTGTGCAGGAATAGTGGTTTTTTCAAGTACCCCTGCCCCTCTGGTTTGGGGATGGCCGCGGCGCCCGGGGCGAGGCACCGTTGAGCCATGCCGATTCGCCTGCTTGTCGTGGACGACCACCAGCTCGTGCGGGACACCCTGGCCACCGTCCTGGGCGGAAGCGCACTCGTCGAGGTGGTGGGCGTGGCGTGCGACGGGGCGGAGGCCGTCGCGGCGGCAGTGCGGCTCGCGCCGGACGTGGTGCTCATGGATCTCGCCATGCCGGTGCTGGACGGCGCCGAGGCGACCCGGCGGCTGCTGGTCCTGCGGCCCGGCACCCGAGTCGTCGTGCTGACGTCCGCGGTCGGCGGACGGCTGGAACAGGCGGCCCTCGACGCCGGGGCCTGCACAGTGCTGCACAAGGGCGCCGGGATCGACGCGGTGCTCGACGCGATCGTGGCGGTGGCGCCGGGGGCCTGAGCCGCCGGGCGGGCCGCCCCCCGGCGTGCGGCCGGCGGCCCCGCGTTTCGTCTCTGGCGGTACACGGGTCACGGATCGCGCCCGGCTCTGGCAGGGACCGCGCTCACGGCACCCCCGGATGGGGCCACCAGCGCAGCAGCACCCGCCCCCGCACCTGCCCGACGGGTACCGGGCCGAACTGCCGGGAGTCGACGGAGTGCCGGCGGTTGTCGCCCAGTACGAAGACGGTGCC
The DNA here is from genome assembly GCF_053587115.1 of Streptomyces sp. NPDC003697. Classification (NCBI taxonomy): domain Bacteria; kingdom Bacillati; phylum Actinomycetota; class Actinomycetes; order Kitasatosporales; family Streptomycetaceae; genus Streptomyces; species Streptomyces sp. NPDC003697. The sequence continues at coordinate 404 of NZ_JBSFNN010000116.1, read as the reverse complement.
GTCCGGCACGTGCGCGGGCCCGTAGTACAGGCCGTCGAGGGCCCGCCGGTCGATCGACGGTTCCGTGACGGGACGGCCGTCGACCGTGAGGACCCCGTCCTCGATCCCTACGGTGTCACCGGCCACCGCGGCGACCCGCTTGACCAGCCGCGAGCCGCTCTGGTCGAACACCACGAGGTCTCCGCGCCGGGGCGCTGCGCGCCAGTAGGCGCGTTCGTCGACGAGCAGGTGGTCGCCGACCTGGAGTGTCGGTTCCATGCTGGTCGACTCCACCCGTACCGGCTCCACCAGGAGGCTGCCGGCCACGAACCTGTACGGACGACGTGTTCATCGACGCCTTGATCGCCATGGCCACCGATCGCACACGCGGCTGGTGGGAGGACTACCGAGGCCTGCTTCCCACG
>NZ_JBSFNN010000115.1:0-15970 GCF_053587115.1 Streptomyces sp. NPDC003697 | reverse complement strand
CCCAGGGCACCGCCGCGTCGCACTCGAGGCATTCGGTGATCGTCAGGGTCTGGGACATGGCATTTTTCTCCTCGCGTGATCGAATTTGGTGGAGCAAGGAACCGAAAGGACTCTATCCCTGGGTTTTCCGCCGTTCGGCCGGGTTTCATGACCGGCTCGAATGGGAGTGAACGCGGCTGCTTATGCGCGGCTGCTCATGCCCGCGGGAATGAGGGTGTCCGCGGGGCCCGCGGGCTCAAGCGGATATCCCTGGAGCGCCTGCCGGAACGCCTTCTCCGCGATCCGGGCGAAGCCCTCCGGGGCGGCACCGGGGGCCAGCGCCAGGGTCACCGGCAGCGGGGCCGGCGGCTGCGGAAGCCCCGCATGCGCGGTGCGGGACAGCCCCCACAGCTCGTCGCCGTTGGCGATCAGGCAGGTCATGCCGAGGCCGGCCTTGGCGGCCGAGCACAGGCCGATCAGCTCGGGCCCCTCGTAGGCGACGCGCCAGGGGACGCTTGCGTCGTCCAGGACCTCGCCGACCAGTCCGCGCAGGGTGCAGGGGGCCGGGAACAGGGCCAGCGGAAGCGGGTCCCGCTCGCGGGTGGCGGGCCGGCCGAACCAGCCCATGCGCATCCTGCCCAGCTCCAGGGCGTCCGTGCCCGGGTCCGGCGGGGCGGCCTGCAACAGCAGCGCCGCGTCGAGCTGACCGGAGCCGAGCTGCTGCGCCAGCACCTCGCTCACCCCCGTCCGGACCCGCAGCTGCACCTGGGGCAGCCCCCGGTTGACCCGGCGCAGGAACTCCGGCAGGACCTCGGCGAGCTGGCTGGTCACGCCGACCGACAGCAGCACATGGCCGGCCTCGGGCACGAACCGGGCGACCGCCTCGTCGTTCAGCGCCACCATCCGGCGGGCGTACTCCAGCAGCTCCTCGCCCTGCGGGCTGAGCCGCATCTCCCGCCCCGTGGCGGCGAAGACCGGGCTCTTGATGAGGCCGCTGAGCTGGCGGATCTGCTGGCTGACCGCCGGCTGGGTGATGTGCAGGGCCTCCGCGGCCCGCCGGAATCCGCCGTGCTCGACCACGGCCACCAATGCCCTCAGGCGATTTATCTGCAGGTCGTGACGCATTCTGACACCCCGTCGTCGGTTGGAATTCCTGGAGCTGGCAGCAGCCTAGGAGGGGTGGGTTCGCGGCGGCCACGGCGCAGCTCACCGGATGTGTGTGAGATCTTCATGTCCGGTGTGTGCGGTCGTCCCGAACGGGAATCACGGCGCCTTATTCAGACCATAAAAAACGGGCGTGGAATTACTCCGCCGAAATGTCCGGCGGAGGCCTAGCATCGATCCCACTCAAGGGCCGTTCAAGCGGCACGTCCAGGGTCACTCAGGTAGCTACTCAGGGAGAAAAGAATGCTTGCAGCACCCGCCTCCTCGGCAGTACAGCAGGGCGTCCGTATAAACCTCGCCGACCCGTCCCTCGACGAGCGCAGCCCGGGCGAGGAATTCGCCTGGTCGGTGCGCGGGGCCGCGGCCGACGAGGATCGCGTCATACCGTTTCGCGCCCATCTCCCGGCCGTGTTCCCGCTGTTCGCGACCCGGCCCCGCTATGCCGTACGGCACCTGCTGAAGACGGCGTCGGTCGGCGACGCCCCGGTGCCGTTCGTGCACGAGCCGGCCACGCACCTCGCCGCCTCCGGCACGTCGTACAGCACCACCCCGGAGGGTTCCTTCACCTCCCGTCTGCAGCACGCCGAACTCACCGACCTGAAGGTGCGGGTGCCGCTGCCCGCCGGGCTCCTCGACGAGCCGGCGCTGCTCGCGTCCTTCATCGACTACCGCGTCCTGGTCCGGCTGTCCGTGGTGGAGAACCAGACCCTGCTGCACGGCAGCGACGACAAGGCCATCACTGGTCTGCTCGACCTGCCCGGCATGCGCCACGGCGCCCTCGGCGACGACGCGTACGCGTCGATCACGGAGGCGGCCGCCCAGGTGGAGGAGACCGGCGGCTCCTGCGACGGCATCGTCGTCCACCCCTTCACCTACTGGGAGCTGGTCCGCGCCGGCGTCCTCGGCCAGCTGGGGGCGGCGGGCATCACCGTCTCCCGCACCCGCATGATCCCGCGCGGCCAGGTCCTGCTCGGCGACTTCCGGGCCGCCGTGACCCTGCTGGTGCCCGGCGTCGCCTCGCTGGCGCTGCTGCGCGGCCAGGGCCCGGACGGCTCCGACGTCGTCGAGGCGACCAGCCGCGTCGGTCTCGCCGTCCACCTGCCCCAGCACTTCCTGCTGCTGACCCGCGACTGACCCGCCCCCGACCTGGGTCAGCCGACGAAGGGAACCCCATGTCCGGCCCTCCTCGCCCCCCTGTCCGTGTCCTCTACATCACCGGATGGATGCGCAGCGGCAGTACCCTGCTCGGCAACGTCCTCAACGAGCTGCCCGGCGTCCGCCACATCGGTGAGCTGCACTTCCTGTGGAAGAACGGCGTCCTCGGCACCGGGACCAACTCCAGCTGCGGCTGCGGCCGGCCGCTGACCGAGTGCCCGCTGTGGTCGCAGGCGCTGGCCGCCCTGCCCGCCCGGGGCACCGAGGCCACCGCGCGCCGCATGCTGGGCCTCCAGAGCGCGCTGATGCGCACCCGGCACACCAGGGACCGGCTCGCCGAGGCGCGCGGCACGCGGCCCGCCGCTCCCGGGGTCGCCGAGCTGCTCGACCAGTCGGCCGCCGTCTACCGTCGGATCGCCGCCCGCGGCGCCGACCGGCTGGTGGTGGACGGCTCCAAGTGCCCGGCGGAGGCCGCTGCCCTGCTGGGCCGGTCCGACCTCGACGTACGGGTGCTGCACATCGTGCGGGACCCGAGGGCCACCGCCCTGTCGTACCGCAGCGCGAAGGAGTACATCGACCCGATGTCCCCGGCCCGCTCCAGCGGTTACTGGACGGCGTTCAACCTCGCCTCCGAGCTCGTCGGCACGGCGGCGGGCGACCGCTACCTGCGCGTCCGGCACGAAGACCTGTGCGCCCGGCCCCGGCAGACGGTGGCCGAGGTGCTGCGCTTCGCCGGCCTGGACGACGAGGCCCCGGTCGACGAGTCCGGCCGGGTCCCACTCGGCGTCAACCACACGGTCACCGGCAATCCGGACCGGCTGCGGCGCGGGGTGACGCAGATCCGCCCCGACGAGCGCTGGCGCACCGCCCTGTCCCCGGCCGACATCGCGGCAGCCACGGTCCCGGCGCTGCCGCTGCTCGGCCGGTACGGCTACCCGGTGGCACCCTCCCGCCGGTCCGGCACACCGCCCACTCCGGCCGGCGGCACCGCACACCCCGGTACGGCCGACACCCCGTCCCCGAAGGCGAGTTCACAGACGGCGGCCCGGCAAGGCTTCGTCGCCCCCCTCCGGCCGGGTGAGCTCTGGTGAACCTCGGACTCGCCGGCAAAGCCGCGCTCGTGGCGGCCTCCAGCAGCGGTATCGGGCTCGCGGTCGCCAAGGTGCTCGCGGCGGAGGGCGCCGACGTGTCGATGTGCGGCCGTGATCCCGAGCGGCTCGCCGCGGCCCACAAGGAGGTGGACGCGTGCGGTCCCGGCCGGGTGCTGAGCCGGTCGGTGGACCTGCGTGACGAGCAGGCCGCCGCCGGATGGGTGAGGGAGGCCGCCGAGGCCTTCGGCGCGCTGCATGTCCTGGTGACGAACTCCGGAGGCGTTCCCTTCGGCCCCGTCGAGGACTTCGAGGTCGCCGAGTACCGCGAGGCCGTCAACGACAACCTGCTGCCGCACGTCTCGCTGTCGCTGGCCGCCGCACCCCATCTGCGGCAGGCCGGCTGGGGGCGGATCGTGATGATCACTTCCGAGTCGGTGCGCCGGCCCCACCCGGGCAGCGGACTGTCCTCGGTGGCCCGGCTCGGCGTCCTCGGCTTCGCCAAGGGCCTCGTCGACGCGTTCGGCGCATCCGGGGTCACGGTCAACGTGCTGGCGCCCGGTTTCCACCGCACCCCGATCCTCGACGTCCAGTACGGCGACGAGGTCGAGGAACGCCTCGCCGAGGTCGCCGCCTCCCTGCCCGTCGGCCGCATCGGCCGCGCGGAGGACCTGGGCGCCCTGGTCGCCTTCCTCGCCAGCGAACAGGCCGCCTTCGTCACGGGCACGGTCCTGCTGGCCGACGGCGGCAACACCCGCGCCATCGTCTGACACCGGCCACCCGAGCTGACGTCCGGCCTTCCGGCTCGCGCTCGGTCTTCGGACCGGCGCCCCGCCTCCGGGCGGCGCCCGCCCGGCCCTCGGCCGCCGCTCCCTTCACCCGACGGGCGTGTCCCTGGCCCTCGGCCGACGTCCTGCCACCCGGCCGGCGTCCGGTCACGCGAGGGGAGTGCCGCCCGCCCTGGGCCGACGCCTCGTCACCCGACGGGCGCACGCATCCCGGCCCGCCCCGCCCCACTGCCCGACGACCCGTCGCCCACCCAAACCCGCCCCACAGCCGAAGGAGTACGCACATGCCCCCGGGAACAACCCCGCCCCTGGGCGAAGTCGCCAGCGCGCGGCGGCCGGCGCTCTATGTGGTCAAGCTGGGCAGTGCCACCCTGGCCCACAGCCGTGTCTTCGACGAACTGCTCGCCCTGCGTGGGCGCGGCGCGCGCCTGCTCGTCGTCGCCGGGGGAGCCGCCGGTATCGCCGAGCACTACCGCCGCACCGGACGCGAGATCCGCACCCTCGTCTCCCGCGGCGGCGACGAGATCCGCTACTGCCCGCCCGAGGAGATGCGGCACATCGTCGCCGCGTACGAGGAGGTGACCCTCCCCCTGGTGGAGGAGGAGCTGACCCGGCGTGGCCTGTCGGTCTTCGCGTCGGTGGCCCGCGGCGGCTCCCTCGTGACGGCCAAGGCCAACGGACCGATGCGGGTGCGCGACAACGGCCGTATTCGCGTCGTCCGCGACCACCGCGCCGGAACCGTCACCTCCGTCGACGCGCCCCGCATCACCGCCCTGCTCGACGCCTTCGACGTGGTCTGCCTCTCCCCGCCGGCCGCCGACACCGACGGCGGTACACCGCTCAACGTGGACGCCGACGTCCTCGCCGCCACCCTGGCCCGCGCCCTGAACGCCGACCATCTACGCCTGGTGACGGGCACCGCCGGCCTGCTCTCCGACCCAGCCGACCCGACCAGCACCCTGCGCCACCTCACCGAGGGCGAGGGCGGCAGGTACGCGAAGGGCCGTATGCGGCAGAAGGTGCGCGCCGCCGAGATCGCCATCGGCGGTGCCTCCGACACGGCGATCACCGGCCCGCACACGCTGTCCGCGACGGGCGCCACCCGCTTCTGGGGCACCACCGCGCCGGCCGCCGACCTCAGCTTGCTCTCCCGGACAGTGCAACTGTCCTCCGTCTCCCGCGACGAACGCGAACTCGCCGCCTTCCTCGCCGAGTGGTGCGCCGACCACGGCCTGAAGTCCGAGATCGACGCCGTCGGCAACCTGGTCGCCACCAAGGGCGCGGGAGACCGGCGGCTGATGATGCTCGGCCACTTGGACACCGTGCCCTACCGATGGCCCGTCCGCTGGGACGGTGAGGTGCTCTCCGGCCGCGGTTCGGTCGACGCCAAGGGCAGTCTGGTGACCTTCCTGCAGACCCTCGCCGACCACGACCCTCCCGAGGGCGTCGAGCTACGGGTGATCGGCTCCGTCGAGGAGGAGATCACCGGGGCCGGCGCCTTCCACGTCCGCGACACCTACCCCGCCGACGCGGTGATCGTCGGCGAGCCCAGCGGCGCGTCCGCCCTCACTCTCGGCTACTACGGCCTGATCAAGGTCCGCCTGCACACCCGCGAGAGCGTCGGCCACACCGCCGGCGAGGGCGTCCGCACGGCCGGTGACCGCCTCGTCGAGTCCCTCACCGCCGTGCGCACAGCGGTCGCTGAGGTTGCCCCCGACGCCCTCACCGCCACGCTGGGCGTCCGCGCCCTCAACGAGGGCGACGTCCAGGACGGCGAAGCCGTCGTCGACGTACGGCTGCCTCCGGGCCACGCCGTGGAGACGATCGTCGACGCGCTGCGCGCCGCCGTGGCGGAGCCCGTTCGCATCGAGGTGCTGCGGGCCACCCCGGGCGTGGCCACACCGCGCACCAGCCCACTCGTCAAGGCGTTCCAACGGGCCTTCCAAGCCGAGGAGTTGAGGATCCGCTACCTGATGAAGAAAGGCAGCAGCGACATGAACACGCTTGCCACCACCTGGCACGGCGTCCCCATGGTCGCCTACGGCCCCGGTGACGCGAGCCTGGACCACACCCCCGCCGAGCACCTGCCCGCGGCCGAGTTCCGGCAGGCCCGGCGCCTGCTGACCGCCGCCGTCCGAGAATGGAGCACGCTGTGACCACCCTGCAGACCACCCGACCGGGCCCCGACCTCACCTCCCCTTCCACACCTGCTCCTTACTGCACCTGCTACCCCGGCGCGACCGTGTGGCTGACCGGGCTGCCGAGCTCCGGCAAGACCACCGTCGCCCGCGCCGCCGCCGAGGTCCTACGACGTGACGGCCGCCGCGTGGAGGTGCTCGACGGCGACGAACTGCGCCGTACGCTCACCGGCGACCTCGGCTACTCCCGCGAGGACCGGCACCGCAACGTCGAGCGCGTCGGCCGCGTCGCCCAGGTCCTCGCCCGCAACGGCGTCCTCACCCTGGTCCCGGTCATCGCCCCCTACGCCGACTCCCGCGCACTGGTGCGCGACCTGCACCGGGAGAGCCGTACCGCGTTCCTGGAGATCCATGTCGCCGCCCCGGTCGAGGTGTGCTCCGTACGTGACGTCAAGGGCCTGTACGCGCGCCGCGCCGCGGGCGAGATCAAGGGGCTGACCGGCGTGGACGACCCGTACGAGGAGCCGTCGGCCCCCGACCTGCGGATCGACTCGCACACCGAGTCCGTGGACCGGTCCGTGGCGGTGCTCCTCGCCGTGCTCACCGAGCGGGGGCTGGCATGACCGCCCTGACCACCGCACCGGCACCCGCGGCCACCGCGAACCCGTACACCCTGTCCCATCTCGACGCCGTCGAGTCGGAGGCCATCCACATCTTCCGCGAGGTGGCGGGCGAGTTCGAGAACCCGGTGATCCTCTTCTCCGGCGGCAAGGACTCCATCGCCATGCTGCACCTGGCGCTGAAGGCGTTCGCGCCGGCGAGCGTCCCGTTCTCCCTGTTGCACGTCGACACCGGGCACAACTTCCCCGAGGTCATCGACCACCGGGACCGTACGGTCGCCCGGCACAACCTGCGTCTGCACATCGCGTCCGTGCAGGACTACATCGACCGAGGCGTGCTGCGCGAGCGGGCCGACGGCACCCGCAACCCCCTCCAGACCGTGCCCCTCACGGAGAAGATCCAGGCCGAGCGCTTCGACGCCGTGTTCGGCGGTGGCCGCCGGGACGAGGAAAAGGCCCGCGCCAAGGAACGGGTGTTCTCGCTGCGCGACGAGTTCTCCCAGTGGGACCCGCGCAGGCAGCGCCCCGAGCTCTGGAACCTCTACAACGGGCGGCACGCGCCCGGCGAGCACGTCCGCGTGTTCCCGCTGTCCAACTGGACCGAGCTGGACGTCTGGCAGTACATCGCCCGTGAGGGCATCGAGTTGCCGGACATCTACTTCGCACACGAGCGTGAGGTGTTCCGGCGGGGCGGCATGTGGCTGACCGCGGGTGAGTGGGGCGGGCCCAAGGACGGCGAGACCGTCGAGAAGCGCCTCGTCCGCTATCGCACCGTCGGCGACATGTCCTGCACCGGCGCCGTGGACTCCGACGCGGTGACCCTGGACCAGGTCATCGCCGAGATCGCCGCCGCCCGCCTCACCGAGCGGGGCGCCACCCGCGCCGACGACAAGCTCTCCGAGGCCGCCATGGAAGACCGCAAGCGCGAGGGGTACTTCTAGCCATGACCATCGACCCAGCCCCGGCCATCCACCGAGCCCCTGCCATCGACACCCTGCGGTTCGCCACCGCCGGCTCCGTCGACGACGGCAAGTCCACGCTCGTCGGCCGTCTGCTGCACGACTCCAAGTCGGTCCTCGCCGACCAGATGGAGGCCGTCGAGCACGCCTCCCGCTCACGCGGCCAGGACACCCCCGACCTCGCCCTCCTCACCGACGGCCTACGCGCCGAACGCGAGCAGGGCATCACCATCGACGTGGCGTACCGCTACTTCGCCACGCCCCGACGCCGGTTCATCCTCGCCGACACCCCGGGCCATGTGCAGTACACCCGCAACATGGTCACCGGCGCCTCCACCGCCGACCTTGCCCTGGTCCTGGTGGACGCCCGGCACGGCGTCGTGGAGCAGACCCGCCGCCATCTCGCCGTGTCCGCGCTGCTGCGCATCCCCCGGGTGACGCTGGTCGTCAACAAGATGGACCTGGTGGGCTGTTCGGAGCAGGTCTTCGCGGACATCGTCGCCGAGTTCGCCGGCTGTGCCGGCACCCTCGGCGTCGCCCGCGTGACCGCTGTCCCGGTCTCGGCGCTGGACGGCGACAACGTCGTACGGCCCTCGGACCGGATGGACTGGTACGGCGGCCCGACCGTCCTGGAGCACCTGGAGACGGTGCCCACCGGCTTTGACCCACGCACCGAACCGGCCCGCCTGCCCGTGCAGTACGTGATCCGGCCGCAGACCGCCGGACACCGCGACTACCGCGGCTACGCCGGTCAGCTCGTCTCCGGGCTGCTGCGGGTCGGCGACCCGGTGACCGTCCTGCCGTCCGGCCGCAGCAGCGTCGTCGAGGCCATCGACACCCCGGCGGGCACGGTCCCGGCGGCCTGGGCGCCGCAGTCGGTGACGGTGCGCCTGACCGACGACATCGACATCGCCCGCGGTGATCTGGTGGCCCCCGCCGCCGCCCCGCCCCGCACCACCCGGCTGATCCACGCCACCGTCTGTCATCTGGCCGAACGTCCGCTGCGTGCCGGTCAGCGGGTGCTGCTGAAGCACACCACGCGCACCGTGCGGGCGCGGGTCGAGGAGATCGGCTCCCGGCTCGACCTGCGGGACCTCACCGAGCGTCCGGGGCCGAGGACGCTCGACGCCAACGACATCGGGCGGATTCTGGTGCGCACCGCCGAGCCGATCGCCCTCGACGCTTATGCCGAGCTGCGCCGCACCGGTTCGTTCCTGCTCATCGACCCGGACGACGGCAGCACCCTCACGGCAGGCATGGCGGACGCCCCGGAGGCCCCGGGCCGCGAGGAAGGAGTGTAGAGCTGCCCTAGATGATCATGAGAGTGTCATGTCGAGCCGGTGACGCTGGCACTGTCGGCCCCGCCCGCGTCCCGGAAGACTCTTCCTCATCGAACGCGGCACCACCCAGCGCCACCGGGCACCACCAGCACCATTCGACACCGCTCGACACCACCTTCGACGAAGGGCCGACATGAATCTCACCGTCGCCACCACCGCCTGCCCCGCCACCGACGCCCCGGCCATGGACGGCCTGGTCATCGAGGACCTTGCCGCCTTGGCCGCCGAGCCGTTCCAGCCGGGCACCTGCATCTGCTGGTCGGAGGGCGCGCTCGCCGAGTGACGCGTTCAGCAGTCGAACGGACCGCAGCCGATCGCAGGGGGAACGGGGACGGCAGTGACGAAGCAGCAGAGCGCGGAACCGGGACTGGCCTTCAAGCACCACCTGACGGCCGAAGTGGTGCCGGGGGAAGGGGTATTCCTGGTGTCCGACCGCGGCGTGACCGTGCTGCGCGGCGCCGGAGTCACCGAGCTCGCCCCGCTCCTCGACGGCAGCCGGTCACTGGACCAGCTGGCCGACGAGGCGCCCGCCGGGCTGTTCCCGGCGCAGGTGCGGCAGGTCGTCGGCAGGCTCCTCGACTCGGGGCTGCTCACCCACCGGCCGCCGGATGCCGCCGCCTCCCCCGACGAGGCGTTCTGGGAACTCGCGGGCATGGACGGGCCCGCCGCCGCCCGCCGCACCGCGGTCGCCACGGTCGCCGTCGTCTCCACCGGCACCCACGCCCGGCAGGCCGTCGCCGAGATGACCGCCGCGCTCACCGACAACGGCCTGCGCCCGCACCGCCCCGGCGAGGACACCGAACCCCCGAGCCTCGCCGTCGTCCTCTGCGACAGCTACCTCGACGCCGAACTGGCGGACATGGACGCCGCGTACCGGTCCGCGGGCACGCCCTGGCTGCTCGTCCGGCTGATGGGCGGGCGGCCCTGGATCGGCCCGGTGTTCCGCCCGGACGACGGCCCCTGCTGGCACTGCCTGGCCGAGCCGCTGCGCCGCAACCGCCCCGCCGAGGCGTTCCTCGGCCGGGCCCTCGGCCGCCCGGTCCGCACCCCGCCCTCGGCACTCGCCGCCGGCCGCGCGGCCGGTCTGCACCTGGCCTGCCTGGAGGCCGTCAAGTGGCTGGCCGGGCAGCGCCACCCCGGCCAGTCCGCGCTGTGGGAGCTGGACCCCCTCGACCTGACGAGCAGTCACCATCCGGTACGGCGCCGCCCGCAGTGCTCCTCCTGCGGCGACCCCGAGCTGATGGCGTGCCAGGTCGGGGCGCCGTTCGTCATCACCCGTAGCCCCAAGACCGGCACCGGCACCGGCGAGCGGTCGCTGCCGGCGGAGGAGATGCTCCGGCGATACGGGCATCTCGTCGACGACCTGACCGGAGTGGTCAAGGAGATCCGCCGCGACCGGCGCGGCCCCGGCTTCCTCAACTGCTTCCACTCCGGGCACAACCCGGCCGCGGCGCCCACCGGACTCGCCCAGGTGCGCAGCGGACTGCGCAGCCACAGCTCGGGCAAGGGCACCACCGAGACCCAGGCGAAGGTGAGCGCCCTGTGCGAGGCCGTCGAGCGGCACAGCGGCTACTTCCAGGGCGACGAGCCGACCGTGCGGGCCGCCTACCGGGACATCGCCGACCGAGCCGTGCACCCGGACACCGTCCAGCTCTTCCACCCCCGCCAGTACGCCGACCGCCACCGCTGGAACGCCGGGCACGGCCCGGCGCACCGCGTCTGCGACCCCTTCGACGAGGACGCGCCGGTCGACTGGACGCCGATGTGGTCCCTCACCGGAAACCGGCACCGCCTGGTGCCCACCGCGATGCTCTACTACAACGCGCCCGGCAACAGGGCCCCGTTCGCGGCGACCTCCAACGGATCGGCGGCAGGCAGCTGCCGCGAGGACGCCGTCGTCCAGGGCTTCCTGGAACTCGTCGAACGCGACGCCGTCGCCCTGTGGTGGTACAACCGCACCTGCCAGCCCGGCGTGGACCTCGACGCCTTCGACGACCCCTGGGTCCGGCGGGTGCGCGACGAACACCGGGGCCTCGCCCGGCGGCTGTGGGTCCTCGACCTCACCAGCGACCTCGGCATCCCGGTCTTCGCCGCCCTGTCCGCCCGCACCGACAAACCGGCCGAGGACATCACCCTCGGCTTCGGCGCCCACTTCGACCCCCGGGTCGCGCTGCGCCGGGCGGTGGCGGAGCTCAACCAGATGCTCCCGCCGGTCGCCCAGGCCCTTCCCGACGGCACCGGGTACAGCTGCGACGACCCCGCCGTCCTGACCTGGTGGCGGACCGCCACCACCGCCAACCAGCCGTACCTGCTGCCCGGGCCGGCCGAACCGGCCCGCAGCCGCGAGGACTTCGGGTACGTTCCGCGCGCCGACCTGGCCGACGACGTGGCGGCGGCCACCGACCTCGCCCGCGGAATCGGCAGCGACCTGCTGGTTCTCGACCAGACCCAGCCGGACACCGGCCTGCCGGTGGTCAAGGTGGTGGTGCCCGGGCTGCGCCCCTTCTGGGCCCGCTTCGCCCCCGGCCGCCTGTACGACGTCCCGGTGCGCCTCGGCCGCCGGTCCACCTCGATTCGCTACGAGGACCTCAACCCGGTCCCGCTCTTCCTGTGACACCGCCCGACACCGTCGTACCCCCCCACACCACCGCCCCGAGGTCTCGCCATGAATTCCCCCGCCCCGTCCCTGAAGCCGCTGTGGTCGTTGCGTGAGGACTGCAGACTCCGGCTCGTACCGGACGACCCGGGCGCCGGCGTCGTCAGCACCCCCTGGGGGGAGATCCGCCTCGACGCGGGCACCCCCGCGGTCGGCCGGGCGCTGGAGCGCATGACGTACGGTCCGGTCTCGCTCGACAACGTGCTGCCCGGCTTCACCGAGGGCACCGGACCGGCCGAGGAACGCCCCCAGTACGACGCCCTGGACGCCGCCCTCGGACGACTCCAGCATGTCGTGGTGCGCACCCTTGCGCTGGCGGAGGGCACCCACCATCTGACCGTGGTGCCCATCGCCCGGCGAGCCCGGTTCACCCCCGGCCGCCCCGACGGGGACGCCGTGCACCGACTGTCGAAGTTCGTCACCCTGCGGGTCGGAGCCGAGGGATGGGTGGCGGAGTCGCCGCTCGCCGCCCACCGGGTGCTCCTGCACACCCCGCAGGCCGGCTGGCTGGTCGGCTGCTACGCCTGGCCCACGACGGTGCGCGAGGCGGCCCGCATGCTCGGGCTGCCGATGCAGGAGACGGCTCTGGTGGTCGGCTACCTGGAGGCCGCCGGGATGCTGGTACCGGGAGTCCCGCAGGCGGCCTTCTGCGACGCGGACGGATCGTCCTCCCCCTCTTTCGCCTTCGCCGAGGATCACGACATCGCCCTGGAACCCTGGTTGCCGCGGGAGCTGCTCGTGCACCAGCGCAGCAGACCGGGTGCGCACGACGAACCAGTGGGCTGGGCCGACGGGTTGGACGACGACACCGACGGCGACGGCGGGTACGGCGCCCCTGTCGACGGGGACACGGTCATCGCCCTGCCGGTGCCCGGTCGAGCCCGCGCGGGCGCGCGCGAGCCCGGCCTGAGCGAGGTCCTGGCCGCCCGGCGCTCCGAGCGAGTGGACAACGGAATGCCGCTGACCCTCGACCAGTTGGGGGAGCTGCTGCACCGGTCCGCCGCCGAGCGTCCGGCGGGCGGGCGACCGTATCCGAGCCTCGGCGCGCGCTATCCGCTGGAGCTGTACCTCACCGTCGCCGGCGGCGGCGACCTGAAGCGCGGCGTGTACCACTACGACCCGCACGGCCATCTGCTCGCCTCGCTGGACACGGCGCCGGAGCTGGTGGACGGCCTGCTCGACGAGGCCGCCGCGAACGCGGGGATGAGCCAGGAGCCGTCGGTACTGATCAGCATGACGGCCCGCTACCACCGTACGGCCGGTCTCTACCGGGGCACGGCCTACTCCGCGCTTCTCAAGGAAGTGGGAGCGCTCCAGCAGACGTTGTACCTGGTCGCGACCGCGATGGGACTCGGGCCCTGCGCGCTGGCGTTCGGCGACACCGAGACGACGGCCCGCGCCTTCGGCCTCGACTGGCGGGCCGAGCCAGGGGTGGGGGAGTTCGTGGTGTCGGCCTTGCCCGGCCCCGGAACCGGGACGATGACGGCCTGACGGACCTATGCTGTACTCCACCCGAAATCACATTCGAGTGGGGGTTTCAGTGCGATGGTTCCGTCCGTTGGCCTCGGCCGGCCCGATGCGGCACAGACCGGTCAGCAACGTCGAACTGGCCCCCAGGATGGCGTCCGCCATCACCACCGTCGTCATTCTCTGCTTCTTCGGCGTGGCGCTCACCTACGCGGTGAAGGGCGGCTTCGGCGCGCTCAAGCTGACGGCGTTCGGCGTTCTGATGCTGACGCTGCTCGGCCTGCAGGTCTGTCACTCGTTCCCGGCGCGGGCACCGAGGTGGGCGCGGCATCGGCGAGTGACTCTGGCTGTCCAGGCGGCACTCACCTTCGCCCCGTTCACGTTCTTCGGCGCGGCCTGGCTGGGCATGCCCGGATTCCTCTGCTCCTCCTGTTTGTTGGTGCTGCGCCCGGCGCTCGCCTGGGCGGCCTTCGCGCTGGTCGTCGTGGCGACGGGCGCTGTGCAGTTCCTGGTGGGCTACGGCGCGGACCAGCTGCCGTACAACACGGTGGCGACCGTCCTCACCGGCGTCGTGGTGTACGGGCTGAGCCGGCTGACCGGGCTCATCGCCGAAGTTCAGGCCGCCCGTGACGAACTGGTGCGGGTGACCCTCGCGCAGGAGCGGGTGCGCTTTGCCCGCGATCTGCACGACCTGCTCGGCTTCAGTCTTTCCACCATCACCCTCAAGTGCGAACTCGCCCACCGTCTGGTGCGGGGCGACCCGGAGCGCGCCGAGAGCGAGATCACCGAGATCGTGCAGGCGGCCCGGCAGGCATCCTCCGAGGTGCGCTCGGTGGCAAGCAGCTATTTGCGGATGAGCCTCGACCGTGAACTCCCGGCTGCCGCATCGCTGTTGCGGGCCGTCGGCATCCATGCCGCGGTGCGGGTGGCGGCGGGTGAGGTGTCGCCGGCGGTGGACGCGGTGCTGGCGACGGTGCTGCGCGAGGGCGTCACCAACATGCTGCGCCACAGCAAGGCCCAGAACTGTGTGATCGAGGCCGCGGCCGCCGACGGATCCGTGCGCCTGGTGATCGTCAACGATGGGCTGAGGGACGGCATCAGGGACGCGAGAAGCGCCCACTTCGCCGAGGTGCCGGGCGCCGCTGCGTCCGGCGGGAACGGGCTGAGCAGTCTGGCGGCGCGGGCCACGGCCCTCGGCGGCCGGCTCGACTCCGGTGAGCGTCCCGACGGCTGGTTCGAGCTGTCCGTCGTCCTGCCCGCGCAGGCCGCAGGGAAGGATGACGAGGGCGCGGTCACAGCCAGCCGGAATCCCTAGCGATCCGCACGGCATCCATCCGGTTGCGGGCGTTCAGCCGGGTCACCGCGGCGGTCAGGTAGTTGCGCACGGTGCCCGCGGACAGGAACAGCGCACGGGCGATCTCCGGCACCTCTTCGCCCTGCGCGGCCAGCCGCAGCACCTCGGTCTCCCGGGCGGAGAGCGGACTCTCCCCGGCTTGCAGGGCGCTGAGCGCCAGCTCCGGATCGACCACCCGGCCCCCGGCGGCCACCGCCCGGATCGCCGCCGCGAGCCGGGCGGGCTCTGTGTCCTTGAGCAGGAACCCGCAGGCGTGCGCCTCCAGGGCGCGGCGCAGATTGCCCGGCCGGCCGAGCGTGGTCAGGATCGCGGTCCGGCAGGAGGGGAGTTTCTGGTGGAGCAGCCCTGCGGCCTCGATGCCGTCGATGCCCGGCATATCGATGTCGAGCACCGCCACGTCGGGCTGGTGCTCCAGTGCCAGCGGCAGGACCTGGTCGCCGTTCCCGGTCTCGGCCACCACCTCGATGTCGGACTCCAGCTCCAGCAGGGAGGCCAGGGCGCGACGGAGCATGAGCATGTCCTCCGCAAGCAGGACTCGGATCACTGATTCCCCCCGGTGTCAGTGCGGTGATCTGTCGTGTTGGACCTGTGTGCTTGGCGTGAACTCTACGCGCGAACTCGCGTCCAGTGCACGGCTGTTGGAGCCATCACCTGCAGGCCGTGGCCGTTGCGGGCCGGACCGTCGATACGGTGCGACTCATTGGCCGATGCACCGATTCGGTGCCGGCGGCGGCCGAAAACCGTGCGTCAGTACATCGGGAACCGAGCGAAGTGGGCCGCCACACGGAGGCCGGACTCGACGAGGTGAGCGGTCGCGAGCAACTCGGGAAGGATGTCGCCCAGCCAGTCCTCGGCGCTGCGTCGGGCTGAGTGGGTCGCTCGGTGGGTGCTCGAGCGGCCTTGATGGCGGGCTGATGGGAGCCGTTTGGGAGCCGAACCCGGCTCCCGAACGCCCCTCGGAACCACCCAGGGGCCCGACCCGCTAAGCGGATCAGGCCCCTTACCTGGTACTGCACTGTCGGGGCGGCGGGATTTGAACCCACGACCTCTTCGTCCCGAAGCAACTTGGGTGGGGCCTCTGCCTTGGGCGGTCGTGCCTACGACCTGGTCTGACGGTCCGCAGTCGTCCGCGTTCGTCCGCCGCTGTGCGGCGGCGTTGTCACGCAGTTAGAGGTCGTTCTCTTTCCGAACCTCGTGTGTGACTTTTGCTGGTCGGACATGAGATCGCGGCTGTCGCGGGAGTCTCGGTTCGTTGCTGGCTG
>NZ_JBSFNN010000114.1:0-15979 GCF_053587115.1 Streptomyces sp. NPDC003697 | reverse complement strand
ACACTCTGTCCCTCCTCGCCGCTCTTCCGATCTCCCCGCCTCTGCTCCGGGGACCCGCCCCGGGCTCCGTCGCCGGCGCGCCCCCGCGGAAACCACGCGGCCGGGCGCGGCCCGCGGGCCGCGCCGGGCGCCGTCCGTGCACCGTGGGGCGTGCGGCCCGCGAGCCGCACGGCCCACGCGCCCGTGACCGGACGCGCCGCCCATGCGAGACGGCCCCGTCCCTGCGTCCTGAGGCGGGCGGCCAGCGGGCGCGGGCCGGGAGGCCGTGGGGGCTCGCGGCCGCCGTGTCGCCACCCCGCGCCCTCCCCCGGCCGCCGTGAGCCGTCGAGCCGCTGGGCCACACCCGCGCCCCCACGCGCCCACGCGCCAGCAAGCATGAATGTTTTCATGCGCCTTGAAAACCGATCCGCATATATAAATACTGATCACGGACCACGGACCGGCCCACCCAGGCCCGGGACCGCGCCCTCATCCACCCTCACCATCCGCAACAGCCCCCGAGGAAGCCGACGGTCCCGCATGCGCCGCCCGCACCACCCGCCGCACCGGCGCCGCCCGCTCCTCGGGCACCCGCACGAACACCCCGAGCCGCCCTCGCCCACCCGCGCGCGGGGCGTTCGGCCGGGCCTCGCCTGCGCGAGCGCCCCCGTCGGACCACCCTCCACGACGCCGCACACCCGGAAGCGATCACCATGCCCCTGACGACCACGCGGATCAGCCCGGACTGGCCCTGCCAGGTCAAGACACCCGGCAGCTACGACTGGGAGCGCTCGGCGGTGAAGTGGCTGCGCGAGCTGGTGCCCGCGCGCTACGCCGGCTACCCCGCACTCATGCGCCACCCGGTCCTGCTCGCCCGTCACGCCCACCTCCAGGTGCAGCAGGAGATCCGGATCGCGCGCACCGCCCTGCAGACAGCGCGGGCCGACCTGCCCCGGCTGGGGCTGCCCGAGTCGGTCATCGAACACACGATCAAGCTGTACGCGGCCGAGCTCATGCAGCTCCAGCACATCGCCCGCAGCGTCCGCGCCGTGACCGAGGCACTGGTGGAGCGTCCCGCCGCCCGCTGAGGCGGTACGCGGCATGCCTCGAATCCCGGGACGGCGTGCGGGACGTGTGCACGGCCGGCCACCCATCGGCCACCGCGCTCCCGCCCGCGTCCGAGCCGCCTCGGGCCTGCCGTACGAGCGATCACCACGTACCCTGAAGAAACGTTCCTGCGACACGTACCGTGATCGCGGGACTCCGGCCGGACAACGCTGTGATCGGACCGGCCCCCATGTGCGATGCTCATGGCGTGACGAGCGAGCCAGTCTTCCCCGCGGGGTCCGGCGCCGCGCCGGACCTGGCGGCGCTGACCGAGGTCGTGGCCAGGCAGCGGGCCGAGATGGACCGGCTGCGGGACCTGGCGGCGGCCTCCGCCGTGCTGGAACGCGCCAAGGGCGCCATCATGGCGCTGACCGGCTGCTGCCCGGACGCCGCGCACGAGGAGCTGGTGCAGCGTGCCAGGGCGGCGGGCCGCACACTGACGGAGGAATGCTGGCTCACGCTCGGGGCGCTGGTGCCTCCGCCCGCCGCCCCGGCGGGCGGCCCAGGCACCAGCGCCCGGACCGCGTCCACCGGTGTGCCGTCACCCGCCTCCGCCCGGGTGCCGTCCCCCGGCGGCCCCCACGACTCCGCCGCCGGGCCGAACCCGGTCGGAGATGCCGACGGCTCCGCCGTCCTCGCCCTCCCCGGCCCGGCCCTGGCCCGGATCCGCACACCCCAGGGACTCGCCCGACGCCTGCTGAAGCACTTCGCTCCCCCGCCGGTCGACGCGGACGCGGTGATGATCTACCGCAGGTCGGGCTCCGGCGCCCTGGACCTGATCGGGCACGCCGGCATCGACGACACGCTCGCCGACCAGTGGCGCCACCTCCCCCCGGTGCGGCGGGCGCCCGCCCTGGAGGCACTCCTCACGCGCCGGCCGTTGTGGCTGGAGGACCACGCCGCCGACCAGCAGCGGTACCCGCTGCTCGGGGACACCCCCGGGCCGTGGCTGTCGCGGGCCTGGCTGCCCGTGGTGGCCGACGACACGGCGGACGTGGTCATAGGCGTGCTGCGCAACCGCCGCGGGCCCTTCGGTCCGCGCACCCGGGAGGTCCTGGAGGGCGCGGCCCAGATGTGCGCCGGCCGGCTGCGCGTGCTCACGGCGCGCCCGGGACGCCCCGTGAAGGGAGCCACGGAGGGGGCCCCGGGCACCGTGCCGCCCCTGTTCGACGCCCTTCCGGGCGTGTCCGTACTGGTGACGCCGTTGTACGGGCCGTCGGGAGAGGTGGAGGACTGCCGCATCGACGCGGCCACTCCGCAGACCGCCGACGTGACCGGCCGCACCGGGCGCGAGCTGGTCGGGCTGCGTCTGTCCGAGTGCTGGCCGGCGGTCACCGGCACACCCCTGTGGCAGGGCCTGACGAGCACGCTCGTCACGGGCAGACCGTACGAGGGCGAGCCGTTCGCACAGCGGGACCTCCTGGCCGGCGCCCAGGAACTGTCCACGTACTCGGTGCGGGCCGCGCGCCTGGGCGACGGACTGGTGGTCAGCCGGCTGCGGCACGAGTCCTCGGACCTCCAGGAACAGCGCCTGGCCGACCTGCAGCGACTCGGCAGGCTCGGCTGGGCGACCTGGGACCTGGTCACGCACGAGACGGCATGGTCGCCGCAGCTGTTCGCCCTCCTCGCCCGCGACCCCGCCCGCGGCCCGGTCCGCCTGGACGGCCTCGCGGACCTCGCCGTACCGGAGGACGGTCCCGTCCTGGCCCGCGCCGTCCGCGACCTGCTCGCCGACGGCAAGCCGTTCGACGTCCCCTTCCGGGTCGGCACGGCGGGCGGCGTACGCCATCTGCGGGCCGTCGCCGAGGCCATGCCCGACGCCGAGGGCGTCCCCGTCCAGGTGCACGGATTCCTCCAGGACCTCACCGCGCAGCGCAACGCGGAGCTCGCCCTCGTCGAGAGCGAGCGGGCGATGCTGGAGCAGCACGGCTTCCTCCAGGCCGAGCGGACGCTGGCGGGCCGGCTGCAGCACGCGCTGCTGCCCCTGCCGCGCCGGCCGGTGCGGCTGAGCGGGCTGCGGGTGGACATCGCCTATCTTCCGGCGCAGTCCGGCATCCACGTCGGCGGCGACTGGTTCAGCGCCATCGAACTGCCCGACGGCGACGCCCTGTTCGTGGTGGGCGACGTGGCAGGGCACGGCATCGACGCGGTGGCCACGATGGCGCAGCTCCGCTTCACCGCCAAGGGCATGATCATCACGGGCTCGTCGCTGACCGGAGCGCTGTCCCGGCTGAACACGCTGCTCCTGCACTCCCGCGACAACCACACCACCGCGACCATGGTGCTGGCCCGCTACCACCCGGACGAACGGCGCCTGGAGTGGGCCCAGGCCGGCCATCCGCCGCCGCTGCTGCTGCGCGGGGGCGAGGCCCGCTACCTGGAGCGGCCGCATGGTGTGCTGCTGGGGGCCACCGCGTCCCCGCGGTACGAGCAGGCCGAGTGCCTGCTGGAGCCGGGAGACCGGCTGCTGCTGTACACCGACGGCCTGGTCGAGCGGCCCGGTGAGCCCTTCGACCGGGGTCTGGACCGGCTCGCCGAGGCCACCACGGCCCACCACGACGACGACCCGGGTTCCCTCAAGCCGCTGCTGACGGCGCTGCTGGGGAGCGAACGGCGGGACGACGTGTGCGTCCTGGACATCCGGGCGCCCATGGAACCGGCGTAGGGGCGGGGCGCACCGGGCGCCGTGACCGGCGACGGCGGGCGGGGGCGTCGCCCGGTGCGCGGGCCACGACGCCGGGCAGCACCGGCCGGGTGCGGCCGACCGCGACGCCGGACAGCACCGGGCGGAAGGCACTGTCCCCGGTGCCACGTACGGCGAGGTGTTCGCGTCGTGCAGCGCCTCAGACACGGCTGCCGAAGGCGGATCGGAGCGGGCCGGGCCGCCCCGGAGAGGACGGGCGTACCCGCCGTCCACGAGCCGTCGGCCTGTCCCGGGCTCCGGGGCGGGGTCCGTCACCTCCTACGGCCCGGCGCGGCGACAGGGCGGCACGACGGCGCGGTTGTCCGCCGGCGACGACGCGCTGCCGCAGGCACAGGCACCCCGCGGACCCGCGACAGGGTGTCCCGGGCGGCCGGGAGGCAGGTCGGTTCAGCACTCGGGCCCGCCCGTGCTCGAAGCCCTCGGGCGCAGGGGCGCCCGGGGCATCAGTCTTCCGCCGGGTGTCCCGGCCGGATGTCGACGGCGTCCGACAGCCGCAGCAATGGCCCGTCGACGTCCTCCCGTTCGCCCGCCTCCTCCGGTTCGAGGAGGAACCCCACGTGGTCGCCCGCGTCGGTCCGCCGCAGGATCCGGCCGACGAACCAGGCCGGCGCCTCGTCCAGGACCAGCGCGCCCCCGGTCCGCTCCGTCCAGGCCGTCCGGGTGAACTTGTCCACGCCGTCGTCGGCGGTCAGGCCGCCGAACAGCGCGGCCAGCGCGTGCTGTTCGCGCGTCAGGAGGTGCACGGCGAGGCGGTCGGCGTGCTCGGCCACCCGGAACGTCCGGTTGGCCTTGGACAGCCACACCGTGAAGCGCACGGGCCGGATGGAGCACTGCGCGGCGAATCCCACCAGACAGCCGTCCCGCTCCCCGCCCGCCGCCGCGGTCACCACGCACATCTCCGGGTCGAGCCGGTGGGTGAACCTCCCGATGGCCGTCATCGCGCTCCGCTCCCTTCTCCGCGCCGCCGCCGTCGTGCGGCGACCCGGAACAGGTGCCCCGCGTCCCCGCCGTTCACGCGCCGCCGGCGGGCGTCCGGGCCTCCAGGGCGCGGCGGGTGTCGTCGCCGTAGACGCCGGTCTCGTCGCCGCGGATGCCGTACCAGAGCTGGAAGCGGGCGACGGCCGCCTCCAGGGCGGCGTCGTACCGGCCGCTGGTGCTGCCGTCGCGGTAGACGTCCGGGACGTGCAGGAGACGTACCTGCAACTCGGTGACCTCCGGGCCGCTGTCGCCCGCGCGCAGCGTACCGGGCCCGTCGGGGTCGTCCGCGGCGGTCGCGTCCGGGACGGGCGCGGGCGCGGCGGGCGGAGCGGTCGCGGAGGGGGCCGGGGCCGCTGAGGCGGTCACGGAGGCGGTGGCGGAGGGGCGCGGGGCCCGGGCCGCTCCCTGCTCGCCGCGCCCCGGCAGCAGCAGGGCACCTCCGAAACCGATCAGTGCGGCGGCGGCCACGGCCAGCGCCACGGCCGCCCGGCGGGTCCGGTGACCGGGCGGGTGCCCGGCGTCGTCCCCCGGTCCCCGGGCCGGGCGCGGGCCGGGAGCGGACTCCCCCGAACGGCCCGCGCCGGGAGCCGCGGGACGCCGGGCGCCGGCGCCGTCCCCCGGCGGGGCCCCCGCGGGCACCGGCGGCAGCTCCTGCGTCGGGTCCTCGGTTCCGCCGGCCGCCCGCGGCAGGGTCTCGCAGTCGTAGACCCCGGTGCCCTCCCGGAACTCCCGCATCAGTTCGGCCAGCGCGTCGGTGCGGCGCAGCCGCAGGACGCGGACCGGTTCGAGGGGAGGGCCGCCGCCGTGCGGCTGTCCGGCCCCGGGCGGTGTCGACACACTGCTCTCCTTCCGTCCGCGCACACCCACTCCATCCCCGGCAGGTGATACGCGCCCGGAGCGCCGTGGGTTCACCGGGCCGCCCCCGTCCCGCCGGCCCGGGCGCCTGCGGCCGTGCGGGGCGGCGGCCGGCGGCCGTCAGGCGGTCTCGTCCAGGAATCGCCGCACCGACTCCTTCATCGCGACGACGAAGCGGTCCCTGGCGGCGTCGTCGAGGGCGTCCAGGGACAGGTACGGATTGAGGTCCTCCAGCTCCACCAGCAGCAGTTCGCCGCCGGGCGCCCGGCAGGCGTCGACCCGCTGGATGCCGTGCGCGAGGCTGTTCCAGCCGACGAACCGGCGGGCGAACGCGAGGTCGCCGGGGGTCGGCGCGTACGGTTCCAGGCGCCAGCGGGCGCCGGGGTCCGGCGCGTACAGGGCGTAGTGGAACGCGTCGTCGACGAAGTAGAAGGACACCTCGTAGGCGAAGTCGACGTGCGGCTGGACCAGGACGCTGCGGTCGGCCAGGGCGGGGACCTCCGCGCGGGTGACGACCCGCAGTCCGGTGGAGTCCGCTCCCAGCTTGGGCTTGACCACGTACCGGTCCGCCGCGGGCAGCAGGCCGAGGTCCTCGGCCCGGTCGACGGTGGGGATGACGGGGAAGCCGGCGGCGGCCAGGTCCACCAGGTACTGCTTGCCGGCCATGTCCCCCCTGCCCGTGAGCGGGTTGTAGACCGGCACCGCGTTGTGCAGGGCCCGCGCCCGGAAGTCCTCGTACGCCTCCCGGTACTCCAGGACGGGTCCGCTGTTGCGCACGACGACGGCGTCGAAGGCGTCCATGAGCGCGGCCGCGTCCCTCGGGTGGCACAGGGCCAGGTCGAAGTCGTCACGCAGCCGGGAGGTCAGGTAGACGTCCTCGTCGCCGTACCGGCGTCCGCGCGCCGGGTACGCCAGGTCGGTGACGTAGAGGAGACGGGGGCGGATCGGAGACATGGTGCGGGCTCCCAGGGGCGGAGGTGGTCGGTGCGTCGGCGGTGCAGGAAGGTTACGCCCCGGCCAGGGGCGCGGCACTCCGTTCCCCACCCCGGCTGCACTCGGTGCCGTCCGGGTGCGGCCTGATGCTACGTTCGCGGCATGAGCAGCAGGAACGCGTCCCCCGGGCGGGGTGAGAAGGCGCAGGCGGCGACCGCGAAACCGCCCATGCGGGACGCCCTGGTGGCGGCGGCCTTCCGGCTGTTCCTGGAGCGCGGCTACGAGCAGACCACGGTCGACGACATCGTCGCGCTCGCCGGGGTCGGACGGCGGTCGTTCTTCCGCTACTTCCCGTCCAAGGAGGACGTGGTCTTCCCCGACCACGAGCGGTGCCTGGCCGACATGACGGCCTACCTCTCCGCCGGCACGGACGAGGAGGAGCCCGTGCAGCGGGTCTGCGACGCGGCCCGGCTGGTGCTGCGGATGTACGCCGACAACCCGACGTTCTCCGTGCAGCGTTACCGGCTCACCAGGAAGGTGCCGGGGCTGCGGGCCTACGAACTGTCGGTGGTCTGGCGCTACGAGCGGGCGCTCGCGCAGTACCTGCGTGGCCGGTTCGCGGGTCGGCGCGACGGCACCCTGCGGGCCGACGTGGTCGCCGCCGCCGTGGTCGCCGCGCACAACAACGCCCTGCGCTCCTGGCTGCGTTCGGACGGTCAGGGCGATGCGGGCGCCGCGGTGGACCACGCGCTGGCCCATGTGCAGGACGCGTTCGGCCACCCGCCCGCCGGCCCGCCGGACGCACCGGCCGAACGGCGTCCGGAACAGCCGCGGGAGCGGCAGGACGACGTGGTCGTGATCGTGTCGCGGCGCGGGGCGCCGCTGTGGCGGGTGGTGCAGGAGATCGAGTCGACCCTGGGCCGGGACTGACCGCGGCGGGGGCGGAACCCCGTACCTGTCCGCGGCGGTCTGGGACCCGGAGCGGCGGCCCTCACCTGGAGCGGTCCGAAGCAACCGGCGAAAGGGTGGCCCGCGGGCCGAGATTGAGGGTACGGAGTGCCTTTACGAGTGGCACTGAGTGCCATACTCTGTGCCCGTGCACGGTGGCACGGCGAACCGCGCACGCACGGGCACGGGTGACCCGAGCACGTGATTTCCGGCCGAGCGCAGGGAGCTGACCAGCGTGTACCACCACTCAGGAAACGCCGCTCATCCGGCGGGCGGCTCCGTGACGGGCCTCCTGGAGCCCGAGGCCCGCGACCCGGAAGCCCTGTACTTCCAGCGCTGCGCCTGGTGCGGCACCGCCATGTACCACCGGCTGCTGTGCCCGGTGTGCCGGGGCAGCGACCTCAGGACGGAACGCAGCGAGGGCACCGGAACGGTCCGCCACTCCACGGTGGTGCACCGCAACACCCCGGCCGCGCGCAACGTGTCCCTCGTCGAGATGGCCGAGGGCTTCATCGTGCGGGGCCGGGTCATGGGCCCGCCCATCGGCATCCACAGCGGCGACCGGGTCCGGCTGTCCACGGCCCAGGACGCGGTCCGCGGCGAGCCGGTCTTCCAGCTGCTGGACGAGCACTACCGCGCCTGGACCTGACGTTCCGTCGCCCGCCGGCCGTACGGGCGCTCCTCACCGGGCTGCCGGGCAGGCGGCGGACCGGGGTGCCGCGCGGGCCGGGACGCGAGCGTGAGCAGCGTCAGCGCCGCACAGACCACGTAGACCGAGCCCGGCCAGGCGAGCAGCGCCGGATAGGGGCTGGGACGTGCCAGGTTGTCCTCCGCGCGGATGAGCTGCGGGACGAGCCGGCCCCCCGCGGCGAGCGCCCACACCACGAGCGTGACCCGGGCGAGCCGGCTCTCCCGGTGGGGGCCGTGCACCAGCCAGATCATGGCGGGCAGGCACCAGATCCAGTGGTGGCTCCACGAGACGGGGCACACCAGCAGCCCGTACAGCTCCACCGCGACGAGGACGCCGAGCGGGTCCTGCCGCCGTACGGCGCTCCGCAGCGCCAGGGCCGCGCCCAGGGTGACCAGTGTGAGGGCGGTCCACCAGACAAGGGTGGCGCCGCCGCCCTCCTGGCCGAGCAGGCGGTACAGCGCTCCGCGCAGGGACTGATTGCGCACGGACCACACCGGGCCCACGCGCCCCGGGTCCGCCACGAGGCCGAACCAGTACCGGGCGGACTCGTGCGGGGCGACGCACCAGGCCGCCGCCGTGGCGACGCCGGCCGCGACGCCGGCCCAGGCGGCCGCCCGCCACTGCCGGGTCGCCAGCAGGTACAGCCCGCCGACCGCCGGCGTCAGCTTCACTGCCGCCGCCAGCCCGACGGCCGCACCCCGGCCCACCGCACTGCGTGACACCGTCAGGCCCGCGAGGACGACAGCGCCCAGCAGCAGGTTGACCTGCCCCAGGTCGAGGGTGTGCCGCACGGGTTCCAGCCACAGTCCGGCGGCGGTCCACAGCAGCGACACGGCGCGGTGGTGCGCGCGCGGGGACGGGACGCGGTGGCGTCCGGGCGGTGCCGGGGCTCGGTGGTGCGCGCCGGAGCGCAGGAGCAGCCGGACCGCGCAGGCGCTGACGACGAACAGGGCCGCCACGGAGGCCACCTGCCACAGCAGGAGCCCCGCCGCCCAGGGCAGGCGGGACAGCGGCAGGAACAGCAGGGCGGCGAAGGGCGGGTAGGTGAAGGGCAGTGCGGGGATGGGCGGCCGGGTGCGCAGGACGTAGTCGTACAGGCCGCCGGTGAGGAGGTGCGCGGAGGCCTCGCGATAGACGCGCAGGTCGAGCGGGTGGGAGGGGTGCGTCGCCACGGCGAGGACGTGCAGCGCCAGGGAGGCGGCGAGGCACCAGCCGGCGTGAGCGGTGAGCCACGCACCGATCGCCCGGCGCACCGTCCGGACTCCACCCACCCGCACCAGCCCCGTCACGTCCGCCGGAATCCCGTACCGCCCTGAACGCCGTCGGCCCGGTCCGCCCCGCGCGGTCGGCGGCGGGGTGTGCGGGGTGCGTGCGCGGGACCGCGGCGGCGCCGGACGCGCACCGCGACCTTCGGCGGCCGCAGCCTAACCGTGCGGACGCGCCCGCACGGCCGCCGCCACGCGGGGAGCGCCGGCCGCCGGTCGTGCTCACCGCCGTGTCCACGGGGACCTCCTGCCGGCCGGCCCTGAAGCCATCACCCTGCCGAGTGACCGTCGGCGCACGCGCACCCGCCACCCCGATGAGTGACCCGTCGCCCCTCGCCGAGCCGTGAGGCGGTCCGCCCACTGCCGCGACGACCCGACGAGCCGCCTTCGCGTACGGCGCCGGGAAACGCGTCAGGACGGCACCGGGCCCTCCGGCTCCCCTGCGTCCGAGTCGAACACCTTCGTGAAGGTGGCCCCGCACCGGCAGTGCGAGTGCTCGATCACTTCTCCTTCGGCCGAGACGCTCAGACCCTGGTTGAGCCGCACGTGCACATGATCACCCATGAGGGCTCCCTTCCTTGACGTCCGTGCCCCGTCATCGTGGAGCCCGAAGGAGTGAACCGGCAATGCCGCAGCTCACACGTGAGCCAGTCGATCAGGACGTCCACATTCATCCGCGGGCCCACCGCGGCGCCCGGACGGGCGTACGAAGTGCGTGCCCGCCTTCGGGGCCCAGGCTCGCATGTCCGGGCCACCCGGACGGCTTCGTGGACGGCTGGGCTGCTCGTGCGCCGGATTTGCCACTGCGGGTGACCGGCGGCGTACGCGGGGAGGAACGGCGGCGGCGCGGTACATGACCTCCCTCGCCTCGAGGCGCTGCTGTCCGCGCTGGACGCCGTCGACCGGGCGTGCGCCGACGAGGTCACTTGGGTACTCGGGCAGAGGCATCACATTCGATGCCCTCAGATCGCCGGCAAGCGGAGATGATGAAGGATGCAGCACCACGAGTTCCTCGCTCGCGTGCGCGAGCTCGG
Organism: Streptomyces sp. NPDC003697; assembly: GCF_053587115.1. NCBI lineage: Bacteria > Bacillati > Actinomycetota > Actinomycetes > Kitasatosporales > Streptomycetaceae > Streptomyces > Streptomyces sp. NPDC003697. Next base: position 5,485 of record NZ_JBSFNN010000114.1, on the reverse strand, counting down.
CGAATACACCAGCCAGGACGAGGCCGCGAAGGTCACCGAAGCGGTGCTGAGCGTGCTGGCCCAGCGCATCAGCCCTGGCGAGGTCGATGACCTTGCCTCCCAGCTGCCCGGACCGCTAGGACAGCAACTGGTCGAGGCCAAGCCGGCGCAGGCCGAGAGCTTCGGCATCGAGCAGTTCTACCACAGGGTCGCCGAGGGCACCGGTGCCCGGCCGCGCACCGCGGAGTGGGACGCCAGCGCGGTCCTGACCACCCTGGCCGGCGCCGTCTCCGGTGGTGAGCTGAACCAGATCATCAGCCAGCTCCCCTCCGGCTACGCCGTCCTGTTCGGCAAGGCCGATCTGGCCGGCTGAAGACCAGGGCCCCGGGGCACCCCGAGCAGGGCCACACCGCCCGCGCGCAGACCACCACCGGTCCGCTCGGCCAGGGCCTGACCGGCACAGCCTGCGCTCCGGGCGCGCCAAGCCGCGCAAGATCCCCATCAGCGGGCGCCGCAAGGAGAGCTCGCGCTCACCGACGGCGGCCGGAGCCGACCAGGGGCAGAGGACGGGCACCTGATCTCCCCCTGACTCTCACCCGCCTCCGCCCCACCGGAGAGGGTGGCGGCCGACGCGACCCTGCGACGCGAAGCCTTCGTCGACCGGGACCGGAGGCCACCGGGCAGACCGCTGCCCGGACGTCGGCGCCGTCCTCGGCACCGTCGCCGACGCTGCCGGCCACGACCTCATGGGCCCGGTTCTGCCCCAGCTCCCGGACGACCTGTACGTGGGGCGTCTCTTCCCCCGCTTGCGAGCGCTTCTCACGGCGTGCGCGCAGCCGTGCTCCGGGCGCCCGGCGCCGGGATGCCCGGCGCTAGTGCCGCGGCAGGCACTAGATGTTCTGGAACTCGTTCGGCAGTTGCGACATCACATCGTGCCACTCCGTGCCGGGGACGGCCTCTGCCAGAGTCATGAAAACCGCCGCGACGCCCCTGCGCGCCACGGTCTCATCGACGCCCGCACGCTCACTCACTCGCCGGACGAACTCGTCAACGCCGAATTTCTGGGCTACGTTCTCCGGTGGGACCAGAGGCGGGGCGACCTCGGCGGGCAGGACCTCGGCCAAGTGCCTGGCCTCGCCGCCGGTGATCCGTTCGCCCAGCGTCAGCATCGTGGCCCGGGTCAGCTCCCAGGCCTGCTCCTCGGGCACGTGGGCCCGTTGGCTGACGAGCCGGATGAACTCGTCGCTGTCCATGGCGCCTCCAAACGGTCGCTAGCCGGAGCCGGCCGGGCCCGCGGGAGCGGAGAGCAGGATGTCGTACTCCCTGGGCAGTTGGGCGGTCGCATCGCGGAACTCCTGGTCGCCGGCCGCTTCCCTCAGGGTGGCCAGGACCGCGCGGATCCCCGCCTCCGCGAGTTCGCGGGGCACGTCCGCGCGGTCCGCCACACGCCGGACGAACGAGTTGGCCCCGTAGCCCTTCGCGATCTCCTCGTCCGTGTGCAGCCAGCTCTTCAGCGGCTCGGGCAGCCGCTCCGCGAGGTCCTGGGCCTCGCCCCCGCTGATCCGGTCGGCGAGCACCTCGAGGGTGGCGCGCGTGAGGGCCTCCGCAACGTCGGGGGAGACGCCCGCCCGCTCGGCTGTCTTCGCCAGGAATGCGTCGTACTCCATGGGCCCCTGCCCCAGTCGTCGTCAGGCCGTTCGTCGGCGTGATCACCAACAGATCCAGTCAAACCCATACCTGTCGCCTCGGCCACTGGGCAGGACCGGCACCGATCCCCCCGTGTCGCGGAGCGGCCATGACTTCGTGCAGGTCAGCGCATACGTGCCAGTGCGGGAAGACCTGCCGGTTGCTGCCGCATGCCCGGCGGGGTCCACTGGGGGTAGAGGGCCTCATCCAGAAAGGGGCTGTTCCATGGAACGGCAGGCAAAAGATCCCGGAGCGCGGGTGGCCGCCCGCGGCCGAGCGCTCCCGGAGGTGACGTCGTGACCGCGCGGGTCGAGTGCGTGGTGACGACCGGTGTCGTGGCCGGACCGGACGCCGACGACATGCCGATGCAGAACAACGTGTGGATCGTCGGTGACGACGAGCAGGCGATGGTGGTGGATGCCGCACACGAGCCGGACGTCATCGCCACGGCGCTCGGCGACCGCCGCGTGGTGGCGATCGCGTGCACCCACGCACACAGCGGACACGTCGACGCGGCCGTGGCTCTGTCGGACCGCACCGGGGCTCCGATCATGCTGCACCCGGACGACCTGGAGCTGTGGCGCCGCAGCTTTCCCAGCCGTGTCCCCGACGAGGAACTCGTCGACGGCCGGGTGATCGACGTCGCCGGAACCGCTCTGACGGCGCGTCACACTCCGGGACACACGCCGGGATCCGTAAGTCTGTACGATCCGGCGCTGCGCAGCGTCTTCACCGGAGACATGCTGCTCTCCCGCGGCCCTGGAGTCATCGGGCCGGAGGACTCCGACTTCCAGGCGATGATCCACTCGATCCGCGAGCGCCTCGCCACCCTGCCCCCCGAGACGGTGGTCTGCCCGGGGCACGGCGACATCACCACGGTCGGCGAGGTGGGCGAGCGCGTCGAGGACTGGCTCCGCCGCATCACATGAGAGCGAGAGGCCCGGGAAGCCGAAGACGGCCAGGGCGCCGGCAAGCCACCCTCTTCGACCTGACGACGCCGCTGGGCAGTCGGGCTGACGATGTGTGCCCCGCTTCCTCGCTAGGGAGCTGCGGCGGCACCGCCGTGTGGTCGGCTCCCGATGAGTCGGCCGATCGGTGCGTGGTTGTTTCGGGTGCAGGCTGACGGGGACCCGGACGGCAGGCCGCCGGAGGGCCGGCGGCACCGTCCGTTCCACCCGGTCCGGGTGAGCGGCCGACGGGGCGTGCCGGAGTCACGGACGTCGCCGTACCAACTTCCGGGAGTCGGGCCTCTTGCGCCGTCTGATCATCGCCGTGCCGCGGTGATACCGCGGCGCCCAGGGAAGGCATCATGAAAGCAGCGGCCCTCCGGCCGGGCGCGCACCCGTGACGTGGCTGCGGGCCTTCGGTGAGGTCGTGCGGTCCGGGCTCACGATCGAGGAGACGCGGCTTGAGCCCCTGCTCGCGCTGCGCGCGGCCGCTGGGGTGGCGATCGTCATCGGGCCGATGCTGTGGCTGGTCTCCCCTGCGTACGCCGCGTCCGCCGCCCTCGGTGCCTACTCCGCGGGTGGAGCCACGTTCCAGCGGACCTGGCGTCCACGCAAGGTGATCGCGCTCGGGGCGGGCGCGGGTCTGGCGCTCAGCACCTTCGTCGGCTACCTGACGGCGGGGCGGCTCGTGACGTTCCTCCCGCTGCTGGCCGTATGGGCCTTCGCCGCGGGGATGGCATGGGCGGTCGGAACGACCGCTGGGATCGTCGCAGCGACGACCGTGGGCAGCATGCTGGTGACCATCACCCTGCCCACGAGCGTCGAGCAAGCCCTGGAGCACGCCGGGGTCATCGCGCTCGGGGGTGTGGCGCAGGCCGTCCTGATCCTGCTGTTCCCGATCCGGCGTTGGGGTGCGCATCGTGACGCGCTCGCCGACGCCCTGGCCGCCGTGGCGGACTACGCCCGCCGGCTGCGGCACGACCCGACCGCCCCGTTCGACCCGGAGCCGTTGATGACGGCCCGGGACGCGGCTGCCGTGACGCCGTCACAGGCCCGCACCCGTCCCCCCGTCCTCCACGGTCCCCGGGGACTCGCCGAGCGCATCCGGCCGGTCGTCGCCGCGCTCGCCGACCCCTACGTCGGCGCCCCGGCGGAGGGACCCGGGCGCGACCGCGCGCGGGAGTTGCTCGACGCGGCCGCCGACGTCCTGGATGCGGCCGCCCGTTCGATCCGCCGCGGCACTCCCGCCGAGGTGCGGCCCGGGACGACGGACGTCCTGCGCGTCGACGAGGAGAACGAGGTGCTGGAGGGTCCCGCGCGGCAGGCCGCCGAGCGGCTCGTGGACCTGCTCGGCGAGGCGTTGGAGATCGCCGGGATCGGCGGCGCGCGCGGGAGGGCGCTCACGGCGCCCGGCCCCGCCGGCGCCCAGTTCCTGGTGCGCCCGACAATGTTCCGGCTGGTCCCGATGGTCGTCCGGGCGGTCCGCCGTGAGCTCCGCCGGGACTCCCCCGTGTTCCGGCACGCCGTCCGCCTGGCGGCGGTGGCCACGCTCGGCTACCTGATCGCCGCCCGGCTCCCCCTGGGACACGGCTACTGGGCGCCCATCGCCTCGGTGATGGTGATGCGGCCGGACTTCCACCGGACGTACGCGCGTGCCGTGGCCCGTCTCGCCGGGACCCTGGCAGGGGTCACGCTCGCCACCGGGATGGTGCGGGCCCTGGGCCCGGACGCCCATGTGTTCGGCGCGTTGGCGGTGGTCTCGGCGGGCCTGGCGTACACGGTGATCCGGACCGGCTACGCCTACTCCCAGTGCTTCACCGCCGCGTACGTCGTCTTCCTGCTCGGCATGGGCGGCCAGGCGTGGAAGCAGACGGTCCCGGAGCGGGTGGTGCTCACCCTGCTCGGCGGGGCCCTGGCGATGCTGGCGTACGTGGTGTTCCCCGCGTGGGAGACCCCCCGGCTGCCGGGCCGGCTCGCGGACTGGCTCGCCGCCAATGGCCGCTATGCGGCCGCGGTGCTCCGCAACTACGCCGAACCGAGCCGGGAGCGTCACGCCGACATGCGCAGGGCACTGCTGTCGAGCAGGGAGGCGCGTGCCGCCTGGCAGGAGGCATACGACCGGGCGAGGCAGGAACCCGTCCGGCCCAGGGGCCTGACGTGGCGTGAGGCTCAGGAGGCGCAGGATGCGCTCAAGGGGTTCGGCCGCGCGGCGATGCTCATGGAGAGCCACGTCCCACGGGCCGACAACCGTTTCGTCCCCGAGGCGGAGCGGTTCGCAGAGGCGCTGGAGGCGGACACCGAGAAGGCGGCAGTCGACGTGCGCGAGCACAGGAATCCGGACTGGGGGCGGGTGGAGGAGGCTCTCCACGCGTGGAAGGACGCCGCCGCCGACAATCGGAGTCAGGTCGTGCGGCGCGAGGCGGAACTGCAGAAACGGGCCCTGGAAGATCTTGCGACGGCGGTGAGCCGCACACCCCTGGAACGGGACGTCGTCTCTGCTCGCGAGGAGCAGCGGGTGCGGGCCGCCGTGGCGGCGGAAGGTGACACACCAGGACCCGCGCCCCGCAGTGGCTGACGGCACCGGTGACGGGGAGCACCGCGCCTGCCGGAGGGCAGTGCGCCTGCCGGAGGGCAGTCCCGCGGCCCGCGTCGAGCGCCGCGCACGCAGACCGCTGTAGGCATGACGAAGAGCAGCCCGGCCAGGGTGCTGCGGCGCGCCGTTTCGGCAGTGGGCCGACCGCCCCCCGAGGGACGGTGCGGCCCCCCCGGGGGGCGTGAGGGCGACCGCCCCCGGGGCCACGCTGTGGGAGCGGCGTCCGGCCGCGGACGACTTCCTCCACCTCGTGGCCGGAACGGCTGACCTGCCCTGGGAA
>NZ_JBSFNN010000113.1:0-16496 GCF_053587115.1 Streptomyces sp. NPDC003697 | reverse complement strand
GCCAACATCACCGCCGCCGCCAACTACGCCGCCCACCGCTACGGCTCCATCGACAACGTCAACTCCGCGTACTGAGCCACCCGGCGTTCGTCACCCGTCCGGATCGAGGCCCGCCTACAGCACCTCCAGCAGCTCCCCGCCCTCGGCCGTGCCCGAGCCGCCGGGAACCTCGTAGCCGGCCGTCACGCCGAAGGCGGCCCAGGCCCGGCCGGGACGAAGGTGACGGTTACTGCCACGGTCACCGCGCAGCTCTTCCGGCGCCCGGGTTCCCGGAGTCACGGTCGCTCAAGGGCACGGCCACCGCCCGCGCCACCGCCGCGGACCTGCCCGGCTCCGATCTGAAGATCCTTGACCCCTGCGAGAGCAGGGCGCAGCGGATGCTGCTGGCCGGCGACACCACCACCGCGAGCGGGCGCGGCCATCAAGGTCACCGCCGCCCCGGGGGTGTGACCATCCACAAGCAGGACCCGGACGGCGATCGCCTGGCCGGTGCCGATTTCCAGCTCACCGAGCCCGGCAGCGGCCGCGTCGTCGCCGAGGGCACCGCCGGCGCCGACGGCACCCTGGTCTTCGACGGCCTCGAGCCGGGCGTCTACCGGTTGCGCGAGACGGACACCGGCAGCCGCCTGCACGAGCGCGTACCGGACCAGGACATCACCATCACCGAGGGCAAGCGCGGCCGCCAACCCCCTCACCGTCATCGTCCCGTTCAAGTCGGGGGAGCTGCTGGTGAAGAAGACCGACAAGGCGACGGGCAAGCCGCTGCCCGGAGCGGTCATCACCATCAACGCCGACACCCTCGGCATGGCCGTTTTCTGCGGCCGGGCGGCTGGTGCTACTGGTCAGGGTGGACGGCTTGGACGCCGGTGCCGGCGTAGGCCTTGGGGATCAGGGTGGGCAGGTACCGGCCGGTGGGGTGGGCGGGGGAGGGGCGGGCGGCGTGGATGGCGTGGACGGCGGCGAAGGAGTGCCCGAAGCGGAGCAGTTCGGTGGCGGTGACCGCGGCGTCGGTGTCGGACGCCTCGATTCTGATGTACCGCAGCCCCTTGATGTAGCCGAGCAGGCCGGGTCGTTCGGCGTCGCCGGCCGTCAGCGACAGCACCGGTGCATACAGATCACCGAGTCCGCCGGAGGTCTGGACGTAGAACGCGGCGACCGCCTCGTTGTACGGGTCCTTCGGGTCGAACAGCGCTGCGGCGGTTGTGTGGTCCAGGACGACCGCGATCGCCGCCACTACGCGGCCGCCCGGGGACCGTGCGCGGCGGCGCCCAGGCGCTCCAGCAGCGCCCGGGCCTTCGCCTCGGCCTCCGGGCTCGGCGCGCTGCCGAGGGCGGAGGCGAGCTCGGCGTACTCGGCCTGGGTCGGGGTGCTCTGCGCGAGGTCCTCCACCAGGCGGTAGAGGAAACGTGTCCGGTCCGTGTACGAGGCGGAGCAGCGCGGTCTCTCGGCAGAGCTGGCCGTCTACGGGCGGCAAGACTCCCGGTTCTGGACGCCTTGATCTTCGCCGACGTGACGACCGGCCCTGCCGGGCAGTCCTTCGACTTCGACACCGAATCGACGAGATCCTTGTGCGCTACGAGCCGGGCAGCGAGGTACACAACGCGATCAGCAAGGCGCGGCCGTACCTTGGCGCGGCTGTCGAGCGAACCCGTAGCCGTCTCGGTCTCAGCTCCTGATCACCTGGTCAGTGGGAGTGACCGTGCTTGTGCAGCGCTGCGCTGGCACGGAACCGCAAGCGTCCACAGCGGTCCTTTTCCTCGTCGGATGCGTCAGTGGGACAGCAGCAGTGGCTGGACAGCCATCGCAGGTCATCTGGGTCTAGACAGAGGGGCACTCGGCCCTTGACTGCCTCCATCGACGGATCGGTCTCGTTCATGGCTGGACCATACCGAGGACATCAGCCGATGTAGGGCTCTGCCCGGGCGGCCAGATCGTCGCGTGCTGGCCAGCCGCTAGGAGTCGGTGCCGGGCTCGATGATTGCGAGTTCAACAAGCGCCCCGCCCGGCGGCGAGCGTCCGCGAGGACCAGTTCGTCGCGCGCCAACAGCATCACCGTGCGGTCTGTCTGACCAGACGCGCCCGCCCCGTGCGGACAGCAGCAGCCCCAGGCACCTTTGCCTGGGGCTGCCCGCGTCAGAGGGGCGACGGCAGGCGGGGGACGTCAGCGGGGGAGAGGTCTGGGCGGGCACGGTGCCAGCGTGAGGGATGCCGCCATCGGCCGGAGGCGTCACGGGCGACGTCAACGCCGACTTCCACCACCAACTCGGGTTCCACCAGCGTCACGCCCGGCTGCCCGGCGGAGAACGACCATCCCGTCCACGGGTGCCCCCGTCGCCCGGCCGCGAGAAGGCCGGCGACCTCGGCACCTGCCTGGCGGGCGAGGGTGGTGGTGCGGTCGACGTACTGCAGGCGGCCTTCGTCGTCGTATCGGCCGAGCAACAGGGTGCGCGGGGTGGTCAGAGAGCCGGTGACCGCGCCGACGATCGCCTCGGCTGTCTCGCGGACCTTGTACTACGCCAGCCTCTTGTGGACGGCCGGTAGACATCGTTGAGTCTCTTGAAGCCCACTCCCTCCATTCCGACCGACGCCCACGACAGCCACTCGTGCACGGTGGCCGGGTCGGTGGTGGACGGGCACAGCGTCCATGGCGCGACGAGTCGATGGGCGGCGAACACGAACTCCAGTGCGGCCCTGCGCCGCTGGTAGGGCCATCCGGTTGTGTCCGTTCCGGACAGCCTGAGCAGATCGAACGCGACGAAGTGCGCGGGCCACTCGGCTGCGGCCCGGGACGCGCTGGTAGCGCGCCGGACGAGCCGGTTCTGCAGCTGTTCGAAGGCGCGCCGGCCCGCGGTGTCCCAGACGACGAGTTCGCCGTCGAGTGCGGTCGCGTCCGGCAGCTGTACGGCCCCGGCCACGATCTCCGGGAAGGACGCCGCCATCTCGGTGCCGCGTCTGGAGCGCGGCACCACTCGGCTTTTCTCCACGGAGACAAGGGCCCGGAATCCGTCCCACTTCGGCTCGGCCGCCCAGCCCGGCGGTAGTTCCGGCGCGGACACGGGAGTGCTGAGCATCGGCTCCGGCAGCGTCCACGTCACCGCCCATGTCTTCCCCATGGGCGATGGGCCAGGCGAGTGACCTGATGCGGCTACGCGCCCACGGCGCTCTCCACCCTTCGGCAGTGCGCTACACGGTTTCGGGCGTCTGGGGGTCGAGCGCTTGGCGCAGGTCGACGTGGCAGCGCAGTCGCACGCCGGGCTGTCCCGGCTCCCGGGTGATGCGATCCGCGACCGCGGTCGCCCACCGCGCCGCGACCGCCTGCTGGAATGCCAGGGCCGTCGCCGCGTTCGATCTGGGGGTTGGCAGTCGCCTGTCACTCGTCCGAGTGGCGGACGCGTTTCGCCTGCTGCCAGTGATCACTTCGGCACGACCATGTCTATGACAGCCCGTCAGGAACAAACATGCGTGAAAGGCGGAACATCCATGCCGGTCAACGGATCCCCGGAGAACCCGTTTGCTCTCAGCCCCGACGACGTCGCCATGCTGGAGGCGATCCGCGTGGCGCTGCTCGACCCGTCGCCGCGCCGGATCGGCATGCTCGACCAGTGGGGTCTTGCCGACACCTTCGAGGTGCAGGCGGAGACCGCGGAGTACCGGGAGTTCCCGATCGTCATGTCGGACGGGACCCGGATCGACGCCGGGCTGAGCATGCCGCGCAGACTCGCTGCAGGGCAGACCTGCCCGGCCATCGTCATGCCCGCTCCACTGAACGACCAGGGCCGGCTGGCCTACTTGGGCACGATCCCGCGCTGGACGCTCGGCGGCTACGCCGTCCTGACCTACAGCCAGCGCGGTCTCGCTCGCTCCGAGGGCGAGATCCACGTCGCCGGGCCCCAGGACGTCGCCGACGGCGTCGAGATCCTCAACTGGCTCATCGGTCTGGAAGGCGTCGACAAGGACCGGATCGGATGCTTCGGCGCCTCCTACGGCGCCGGGACCAGCCTGCTGCTGGCCGCACAGGACCCCCGTGTCAAGGCCGTCGCCGGCACCAGCGCCTGGGGCGACCTGTTCGCCTCGCTCTTCGAAAACGGCACCCGGCACATCAAGGCGTTCGAGGCGCTCGTGGCCCTGTTCCACGAGGAGCGCTGCTCCGCGGAGTTCCAGAAGATCATCAAGAAGGTCCGCGACAACGCCATCGACGACGAGGTAAAGGAGTTCGCGCGCCTCCGCTCGCCGAGCCAGCACCTGGACACCTACAACGACCGCAAGCTGCCGGTGCTGATGACCACCTACTGGCACGAGACGATCTTCTCCGTGCCCGCCGTCGTCGACCTCTTCACCAAGCTGCAGGGCCCCAAATCGCTGCTGGTGCAGATCGGCGACCACGGCAACGGCGAACTGCCCGGTCTGTTCGGCGGCATCTCCAAGCCCACCGAGATGACGTACCGCTGGATGGACCACCACCTCGGCGGCAGCGCCGGTGACGGCGCGAAGCCGCAGTTCGGCATCCGCTCGGAGTACATGCACAACCTCCTGTCCGATCTCACCCACCCCGACTGGACGGGCTACGCCCTGCCGATGCAGCGCTTCCACTTCGGCGCCGTGCCAGCCGGGCAGCAGGACGCACCCATGGCGCAGGGCCAGCCGCAGGCGGGCTGGACCCGCTCCGTGCAGGCCGCCGGCCCGGACACAGGGGTCGTCGTCGCCCCCAAGCTCGTCCAGACCGGTCTGATGGAGCGTGTCGGACTGCCCCACGTCTACAAGACCGCCGACATCAAACGCGATGTCGCCGCGGTCTGGACGACCGCGGCGCTGGAGCAGCCCATGCGCGTCCAGGGCGACCTGGAGGCCAAGGTCACCGTGAAGCCGCAGACGAACAATGCCACATTCATCGCCTACCTGCTGGACTGCGACCCCGCCACCGGCCGGGCCAAAATCATCACCCACGCCCCCTACACCCTCACCGACCAGCAGGCCACCACGGTGACCTTCCGCCTGCAGCCCGCCCACTACGTCCTCGCCAGGGGCCGCCAGCTGCAGCTCATCATCGACAGCTACGACCCGTTCTTCGCGGACGACAACACCATCCCCTCCGCCCTGGAGATCACCTCCCCGAAGGACAACGAGTCCTACATCGACATCCCCCTCACCACCCTGCAGTAACACCCACCTCCCCGCGGGACACCCACCCCCACCCGACAGGTCCGGTCCGGGACACAGGGGACCGGACCTGTTCCACGTCCGACCCCCAGCCTCGTCTGACCCACCTCCGAACCGCGTCCAGCCACGGATCCCACCGCACCCGGTGCGCACCCCGACGATGCCCGGCACTCGTGCGTACACGGTGCGCCGCACCGACGACCCGCACCGCACCGGTGCGCGCACGGTTCGCTCACCCCTCTCTCGAGCCGAGCTCCTGGCGCACGTCCAGGTAACAGCGCAGCCGGACACCGGGCTGGCCGGGAGCCCAGGTCGTGATGTCCGCGGTCGGGGTCGCCCACCGTCCGGCGAGCAGCTCCTGGACCGCGAATGCCGTCTCGTCATCACAGGCCGCGATCTCGACGACGGCCAGGCCCGGCTCCGCCACATGGACTTTGCTGATCGGCTTCATGCCGGGCATCACGCGCCGGACACCGCTCCAGTTCTCCCTCCCTGGAGTGCTCACCCGACCGAGTAGGGCTTGCCTCGCGGCGACGGACGGGAGCGGCGCCGTGGCCGGGAAGGTCCCGAGAACTCGTAGGTGCGCGGGAATGCCCGGCGGACCGGTGGGGTTGAACCAGGCGTGATGGTGAAGGGAACAGTGTCCCCGGGCCTCATCTATTGCATGCGAGGACGATCGTTCGGCTGAAGCCTCGCATTGCCTTTCGCCGCGTAGGCGACCGCCCTTCACGATCACACCGCTTCGCGGGTCCCGCCCCCGGCCAGCCTGCTGGCCGGGGCTCATGCGCTACAGGGCACGATGCCCAGAGCCGTGTCCGGCCGACACTGCACGCACGGCGGCCTTGGTTTCGGAGCGCGTCGAGGGCCTGCTCGCACGTGGCGGGACGGCATCGGCCGCTCTTCTTCGCGGCCCAGATGCCGCCGACGTGGACGGCGTCGATGTTGTCGCGGTTGAGGCCGTACTGGATCAGCCAGACCGGAGGGGCTGGCCGCGTGTCCGCGCCGCGCGTGCGGCCGCCGTGAAAGGGCCGGCGACCACGCAACCAGTCGAAGTTCGGCCGGGGCTCGGCGGGAGGCGGCGGGGTGGTCGGCTGCGGCGGAGGCTGGTCGGTCGTGTCTCCCCCAGAAATACGGAATGGGCAGGCCCCGCCGTCACGGACCGACGAGGCCAGAACATGCGGCAGCCGTCAGTAGTTGGCGTTGGCGATCAGGTCGCCGTCCTTGCCGTAGATGCTCACGAGCCCGTTCTTCGACTCGTAGCAGGACGTGAACGCGGACGCGATCAGCTTCGCGTCGCCCGCGTTGTTGCTCATGAGACCGCCCCTGTAGTCGGTCCACACCTCGGCGGCGTCGAGGATGTCATTGCGCTTGTCGGTGCCGGTCACCTTCGTGACGTGCTTGACCGCGGCCTTCTCCGTGGGCGTGCCGGACTTGGCCACGCACGCCTGGAACTGCTCGGCCTGCGACTTGTTCCCCTCGGTCGGCTTCTTCTCCTTGGCGGGCGCCTTCTGGGACTGGTCGGCCTTGGGCTCGCTGCTGGCCGCGGAGACGGCCTTGTCCTTGTTGCTGTTGTCGGTGGAGTCGCTGCCGCCGCTCGCGACCGCGCCGATGATGCCGATCGCGACGAACAGGACACGAAATCCCGTTGCCCTTGCGGGCCGGCTCCTGGGCATCCTGTCGTGCTTCTGCGCTGCTGTGCTGCTGTGCTGCTCACCGCCGGAAGATGGTACAGACGGCGCGCACCGCCGCTCTGAACAGCGCTTTCGGTGATCGGTGCAGGGGCGCTGCCGGCGGCTGTTGCGGCTGCTGCACCAGCCTTGGCGGGCTGTTGTGCGTGCCGGGGCATGGTGTGCTGCTCCTGCTGGTAGGCGTTGACCTGGCGGCGCAGGATGGACACCTCGTGCTGCAGGCTGTTGATGGTCCGCGTCATCTGCTCACCGTGGCGCTCCTTGTCCGCGAGTTGGGCGTGGCGTGGCCCGTACTCCGCTGGACCTGGATGAGCAGGCCAGCGCCCACCGCGAGGGTGTTCAGCAGTACGGTCATCGAGGCAGCGGTTATCGATGAGATCGATCTTGGGCTTGGGAGTCTCGGCGTCCAAAGCTCAGCACCTTCGTTTCGGTGACAAGTGTGGAACGCGTCATTTCCTTGGCAAATGGCTCAGAGTTGTCCTTCCGGGCAGGACGCCGTCCCTGCATGCTTCTGCCATGCCTACGTCAAGGACACGTGGGCTCATTGGGGAGGGTGATACATGCGAGCAGCACACCGCGCGAAGCTGGCGGCACTGGTGGTAGGGGTACTCGCCGTGCCGACAGGTCTGGTCGTGACCAGCGCGGGACCGGCGTCGGCGGCCGCCGCCTGCGGCAAGACGGGTCCGGCGAATGACGGCACCAATGTGACGATGCCGTCGGGCGTCTCCGCCAACATGCGCAGCGGCTCGAGCACGGCCTGCGGCGTCAAGGGCTGGGCCGACAACCGGGACACGCTCATGTACTACTGCTGGACGTACGGCGAGAACGGCACCTGGACATACGTCTGGAACCTCGACGACAAGACGCTCGGGTGGGTGAAGGACTCCCTGCTGCCCGACGGTGGCTCGTGGGGCTCGAGCAACTACTGCGGCTTCTGACCCCGAGGCGACCCGGGCAGTATCGACGTGGCTGGAAATTCCGCGGCTACCCCCGACCCACGGCCGGGAGGTAGCCCGGCCGCCCATGAAACGGTGCGCCCCATGGCCGCCCCGAGAACCCATCTTTCACAACAGCCGCTGGCCACGCGGCCAGCGGCTGTTCTGAAGGTGTGCAAGGGGTAGCGCCGAGGTAAGCCCAGAAGCCGCCAGAACTTGATCTTGATGGGTCGGCTCAGCGCTCGGCGTCGGCCGCCAGGGCGTTCACGCGATTCTTGTACTCGCGGCGGGCCTTGCGCTGCGCCGGGATCGCCAGCTCATGCGCGGTGATCAGCCGCTTGAACCGCGGGTAAGCGGTCCGGTCGATCGAGGTCAAAGTCCCGCCCGGAGCCCAGATTCAGTCAGTACCACCACCAACGACCTGCAGCCGAATGGGTGACGGCCCCCATCCGACCGGGACCAAGATCAAGTTCTGGCGGCTTCTGGGCTTACCCCGGCGCCACCCAACCAGCTCATGCCGCCTGGCACCTCCTTATCGAGGGCGTGAAGCGGCTGCTGCGGTGACCGTGGCGTCGCGGTCCCGCTTCCACGCTGGCGCGTACAGCCGGCGGCCGACATCTGCCCGAGCACGACGGGCGAGAGCTACCGGAGCCCCCTCCGAGTCACACGGGCTCATTGACTCGCAGCCCCGTTGCAGTTGTTCGCGGTGAGCGTGCCGGAGTCAGCGCGCGGCCAGCTCCCGCCGAGCGTCCTGGATGCGTTCCAGGTGCGAGGCGGGGCTGCCGTCCCGCAGCCTGGCATTACACGCCTCGCCCTCGGCCGCGCCACAGCGCCGACAGCGGCGCGCCTGGACGAAGGCGGGTTTCACGGCCCGGGCGTTCGCGGACTTGGTGGGCCTCCCCGGGTAGCCCCTGGCGGCTTTCTGTCGGTCGGTCTCCGCGGCGGCCGCCTTCTGCGCGGCCCGCTTGACCTGTTCCTCCAGTGGGACGGGCTGGCGGCGGGCGGCGAGCTTGTCCTCCTGCACCTCGGCGCCCTTCTGCACGGCCGCTACGACCTTCTCCGGGGTGCTGCGCTTCCCCGTGGCCGCCAGGTACATCTGCACGCGGGCACGGTGGCCCTGACGGAGGGTGCAGGGCTCTCCAGCCATTCGGTCACACGCGGTGCACTCCACGGAGAGGAGCTGCCTCATCGACGGCATGGGCGGCGGCTTCGGCTTCGATCCGGTGGCCCGCTTGGTCTTCCGGCGGGGCTGCGGTAGGGAGCGCACGGCCTTCTTCTGCGCCTCGGTCTCCACCGTGCCATCAGCACGGGTGACGGTGACTGGCCCGGCTGGCGGTGTGCTGTAGCTCCGTAGGTTCGGGGTGGCGTTGTAGTGCTGCCCGGTTCTGCCTCCGCTGCCGTGACGGCGAGCGCGTCCTGACACCAGCACCTCCCTGAGCTGTATTGGCGTGCAGCCTATGGGAACAGCAGCGCCCCTTCCCGCACATCTCGGGGGTTGAGTAGGAACCACGCAGAGAGGGCCATCCTCGCGCGCCTGACCGTGGCGCCGGGGCTTGGCTCCTTGATCAGTGATCGAACTTGGCGCAATCGCTTCGATACTGAACGTAGCTTTTTTCGTGTTTCGGCTGCACTTCTGGCCGCCTGGGGCGCTTGGTTGGGTGAAGGCGGTTTGCGCCTTCGGTGCCGGAGGGGGAGGGGACGGCGCCTGCAATGGAACAGGTACAGGGGAGGACCCGTGCAGCAGACCGCTGCCGCGTGGTTGTTCGAGATCGCGCCCGCCCTCAGGGTGTTCGGCCCAGATGTGGTCCGCGGATGCCGTCGGCTGCTTACCGCCGGTGTCCGCTTCGGCATCACTCAGCTGACCGGCGCCCGCACCCCGGCTCGTACCACCGAGTCGGACCAGGAGGCGTCGTGAGCAACGAGGGGGGAACGGAAGACACCGGCGGTGCCGTGGGCGTTCCACGCGCAGTGCCGATCGACCAGTGGGACGTCGCCGCACAGATGTCGTACTGGGCTTTTCACCAGCAGCGCCGAATCGACTACATGCGCTACGCCTACCTCCAGCTGGGCTCGGATGCCGATGCCGAGGAGGCCGTGGACCTGACCTTCGACCAGATGATGGACCGCTGGCCGCGCATGCTGGAGATGGAGAGCCTGGAGGGCTACGCCTGGAAGATCCTCAAGCGCCGCATCATCGACATGCACCGCAAGCGCCGGCGGCGCCCGGAGCTGATGGAAACCGCAGCCTTCGAGGCCGCACTCGCCGACCAAGTCGATGACCCTTACGACACGCTGACGGACGCCATCACCCTGTACGCCGCCGTCCGCACTCTGAGCGACCGGCAGCGCGACGCGATCCTGCTGCATTGCGGCATGGACTTCACTGCGACGGAAACCGCCGAGGTGATGGGCAAGCCACCGTATGGTCCCAGCTCCGCACCGGCCGCGAACGCCTCGCTGCCACGCTCAAACTCCGCTGCCCGGAGCACCCCAACGGGAAGAACCGCTCATGACCCCGCTGCCTGAAGACCACCACACCATCGACGACCTGCTCGCCCGCAACCGCAACCGCTACGCCGACTACGACGACCGTCTTGCCGACGTGGTGGTGCTTGGCTCGGTGCTTGTTCTTCGAGCCGGGAGGCCGTCCGGGGCCCGGCTTGGACGGTTTCGATGCGGCCGCCGGGCGGGCCGCCGCCGCGCGGACGTTGCGAAACCCCCGGCGGACGCGGGCGGGAGTGAGGCGGCGGGGCTCGGCGGTTCGCTCCCAGGGCGGCGCAGGTCCTCGGCGAGGGGGCGGGCGAGGCGGAGCTGGGTGTGGGCGGCGATGATGAGCCAGGTCCACAGGTCGGCGCTGTCGGCGTGGCGGACCTTCGGGGTGGTCCAGCCGAGGGTCTGTTTCACGAGCCGGAAGGTGTGCTCCAGGTCGAATCTGCGGAGGATGGACTGCCACCAGCGGTCCACGTCCGCCGGTATGGGGGCGGTGGCCGAGCACCACAGCCAGACCGGTTTCGGGTCACGGTCACCCGGCAGGCGCTCGACCTTCAGGCGGATCAACGTGCCGTGCAGGACGGGAAGTTCCTCATTCGCGTGGTCCAGCCAGGGACCTCGGTGGGTGAGCCGGGATGCATCCGGTCCCAGCCATTGCCTCGGCCTTGCCGTAGCGGGTGGTGTCCGTGCTGGTGGTGACGTCGGGTTCGTGCCAGCTGTCGGGCTTGGCGAAGGCCAGGACGCCGCCGTGCCGGCGCGGCCGTCCGCCCTTCGGCCCGCAGCGGGCGGGACCGGGGTCGCGGAGCATGACACGGTCCGAACGCAGGCGTCCGACCAGGACGACGGGCATGTCCGCCAGGGCGTGGCAGAGGTAGGCGACGTCGTAGCCGGAGTCCATGACGCTCCAGATCTCCGGATCACCAGCCCGCCACTGCTGGGCTTGGATCAACCGCTGGACGGAGTCGCGCAGTTGGACAGCGGTGACAGTGGTCGCGTCGTCCGCCGGCCCGAGGCGCACAGCGTCCAGCAACGCGACCCAGAAGGTCCGGCCGGTCTCCAGAGCGGCGACGAAGGAGTACGGCCAGCCCGGCACGAACTGATCCCGACTGCGGGCACCGGGTCCGTAGACGTGGCAGAACAGCCGGTCCTCGCTGGTCGGGGCGTCGGGGCGGAGCCAGTTGCTCACGTCCACAGCCAGCACGATCCGCCCGTCGGCCGCCCTGGGCAGCGGCAGGCCCGCCAGCGCGCGCCGCAACCGGGCCGGCTCCGCCCAGCCCCGGTCCAACGCCGCGTACATCGCCCCGTGCCCGCGCCGGTGCTCGACCGCCAGCGACAGCTCGACCAGCGTCTTCACCGGCCCGTCCGCCCACAGCACCGCGTCGGTGAGCTCGAAGAGCGCATCCGCGCGGGCATAAGAAGCGATTTCCAAACCGAGGGATATGGCTACTGCTCGAACTTGCGCGCGCATCAGCCTCGTTCGGGTGATCGCTCCGCAGTCGGCGCATAGGAGAAGGGTAAGGGCCTCCCGCACAGTTCGGTGATGGCGAGTCAACGAACCATCAGGAGGCCCGGGTGTCCCACTGTGGCGTGCTTGCTCCATCCGCGTCCAGCTCCGAACGGCCGTCGGCGCCTCGGATACAGCGGCTTCATCGGCTGCCTCGGCCAGGGCCTCGACGGTCTCCTCGCGAGTGATGACCACGCGCCGCGCGGCCTCCTCCGCCTCCGCGACAGCAGCTTGAAGCCGTTCCAGCTCGGCCCTCAGCTCCTCCGCCCGAGCCAACGCCACCCGCTCACGCCGCTCCAGCACTGACGCCATCCGCCACCTCCGACCACGCCCCGCACCGACACGACGGCCCGAGCATGCCTAACGAGCAACGGCCACACACCTCACCTGGGAAAACGTGACCCTACCTTCGGTTTGGGAATCGCTTGCAAGAGGGTGGCAGCCCTTCGTCCCCGGCGCTACGCCAGCGCAAGTGGCACGCCGCGTCGCGGTGGTAGTTCTGCATGATGACCTGCCGCAGGGCCTCGGCCTGCGGGCCGGGCCGGTAATCCGGCCCGTGGCGGAGGTGTTCGAGTAGCCGACAGGCGGCAGTTCCCGTGTCGCCCGGCCCCGGCCCCAGCCGCATGGCCGGGGCCGGGGGCCTGGTTCAGTTGGCCCGGTAGCGGGAGGCGAGAGCGGGGCTCTGTCCGCCGAACGCGGCGAGGTCGGCCTGGAAGACGGCGTCGAGCAGGCCGGCGTCCTCGACGCCGGGGGCGCAGACGACCTCGCCGAGTTCGAGGCCGCGCAGGCCGGCGGTGACGACGTCCTCGGCGCTCATGCGGGGCACGACGCTCATGTCGAGGCCCTGGCGGGTGTGGAACTCGGTGGCGACCACGCCCGGGCACAGCACCTGGACCTGGACGCCGGTGTCCTCCAGCTCGGCGCTGAGAGTCTGCGACATGGCGACGAGGTGGGCCAGGCTGCCGGCGTACACGGCGCGGCGGGGCATCACGGACTTGTCGGCGGGACCGCTGAAGGCGATCATCCCGGCCACGTTGATGATCTTCCCTTCGCCGCGTTCCTGCATGCCGGCGACGGCGGCGCGGGTGAGCATGGTCGGTGCGACGACCTTGACGTGGACGAGTTCGCGGGCCTTGTCTGCGGGCAGCTGGGCCAGCGGCATGTAGTGGGCGACTCCGGCGTTGTTGACGAGCATGGTCAGCGGCTCGGTGGCGCAGATGTCGGCGACGGTGTCGACGCCGATGTCGGTGGACAGGTCCGCGGCGACGGTGCGGACGGTGACCTCGGGGTGGGCGGTGTCGAACTCCTCCAGGCGGCCCTTGTTGCGGCCGACGATGATCAGGTCGTAGCCGTCGGCGGCGAGGCGTTCGGCGAAGGCCTTGCCGATGCCGGAGGTGGCGCCGGTGACGAGAGCGAGCTTGCGCATGGGAGTGTTTCCTTTCAGAGGGTGCCCGAAGCGGCCGGGGTGGGGTCCTGGCGGAGCCAGGCGTGTTCGGCGCGGTACTGCTCAGCGACGGCCTCGGGCCGGTCGTCGCCGAGGTGGTGGTCGCCGACGGTGTAGCCCTTGCGGTTCAGGTACCAGGCCAGGAACCGGTAGGAGGGCCTGTAACGGGCCAGCTCGTCCGGGTCGACGGTGAGCCGGGCGCCCGGCAGAACGGGGACGAGGGTGTCTTTCTCGTAGATCGAGGTGATTCGGGCGATGCGCCACTGGCCATCGGTGCCGCGCTGGGCTCGGTACTGCGAGCGGCAGGCGGAGGCCAGACCCCCTTCCGTGCCGTGGACGTCGATGCGCCACTCGATGATCAGCGGCGGTTCGGCCAGGGCCCGGTCGCCGTCGATGCGGACGGCGGGTGGACTGAGCCGGTGCACGGCGTAGTCGCCGCGCCCGGCCACAGCGCGGGTCTGGCGGGCGAACTCGGCTCCGCTGCCGGTAAACCAGCTCATCTGGAGCATGGAGTCGTCGGCGAATCAGGCCGCCATCTCGGTGTACCAGCCGCGGTCCCGGCTCTGGCGTTCGCGCAGCACCAGCTGCGTCACGTTATCGGCCGACATAGGGGCCCTCCTTTTGCGAAGTGAAGGCGGTCGTGGTTCAGGCACTCAGACGGTGCACGAGCTGCGTGAGCCCGTGTGCGCCGGCCAGGCCGCGCTCGGTGACCGGGGTGTGGTCGATTCCGGCCTGGCGCATGGCCTGGTCGAACAGCTGCATGTCGAGGGCTTCGACGGCGGAGAGGTGGTCGACGTTGTCGGGCCGCACCATGGTGTTCATCAGGGACAGGGCCGCGCTGGCGGCGCTGCCCAGCTTCAGGACCTCCACCAGCCGGGCGGGGTCCAGCTCCAGCCGGGTGGCCAGTTCGACGATCTCGGCGATCGCGGCCTGGTTCATCATCAGCAGCGCGTTGTTGAACAGCTTTGCCGTCTGACCCGCCCCGGCGTCACCGAGGTGCACCACATGGCGGGAGAACGTGCGGAACACCGGCGTGCAGCGTTCGGCCGCCGCTTGTGGGCCGCCGACCATCACGGTCAGCCGGCGCTCCTGCGCGGCCGGGCGGCCGCCGCTGACCGGCGCGTCCAGCACCTCGACGCCGCCCTTCGCGCACAGCTCGGTCAGGCGGACGGCGTTGCAGGGCAGGCCGGTGCCATGGTTGACCACGATGGCGTCGGGACGAAGGTCTTCGAGTAGCTGATCGGCAAGCTGCAGGACGTCGTCGTCGGTGCCCACGCACAAGCAGACGATGTCGCAGGCGGCGGCCAGCTCACTGAGCGTGTCGTGCCGCTGGTGGGGGATCTCGGCGAGGCCGTCCAGGGAGGTGGGGCGCCGGGCCCAGGCGTGCAGGGGGAAGCCGGCTTCGGAGATCGCGGTGGCCATGGGCAGGCCCTGGTCACCCAGCCCGATGAACCCCACGACGGGTCGTTCAGGGAATCGTGCTCGTGTCATGCCTCCACGGTCGGCGAGGACCGTGCGACCAGCCAGTAGACCGGTTTTCCTGGGAATGGCAGTACCAGGCTGGTCATCGACTCATTTGCCACAATCGACGGTATGGCGACCACAGAACTCGGCGCGGCCCTGCGCCACTGGCGCGATCACGTCCCGCCCCAGGCCGTCGGCCTGCCCGGCGGGGGTCGCCGGCGTGCCGCCGGGCTGCGCCGCGAGGAACTGTCCCAGCTGGCCGGCATCTCCGCCGACTACATCATCCGGCTGGAACAGGGACGCGCCACCAGCCCCTCACCCCAGATCGTAGAAGCCCTGGCCCGCGCCCTGCGGCTCACCCAGGACGAACGCGCCCACCTGTTCCGCCTGGCCGGCCTCGCGCCGCCCGGGCCCGGCATGGTCCCGCGGCACGTCACCCCCGGCGTCCACCGCATGCTGGACCGCCTGGCCGGCACACCCGTCGCCGTCTTCGACGCCGCCTGGAACCAACTGCTCGCCAACCCCCTCTACACGGCTCTCATGGGCGAATGGCAGGGCGACGACCTCAACGGCGTCTGGCGCAACTTCCTCAACCCCGACCACCGCGTGCGCCAGACGCCCGAATCCAGGGGCGCCCTGCAGGCCTCCCTCGTCGCCGACCTGCGCCACACCGCCGCCCGCTACCCCGACGACGCAAACCTCAAGGCCCTAATCGCCGAACTGCGCCGCCGCAGCGCCCACTTCGAGACGCTGTGGGAGTCGGGCGCGGTCGGCGAGCACCAGGCCGCCCGCAAGACCGTCGACCACCCCATGGTCGGCGCGCTGACCCTGGACTGCGACATCCTCAGCGTCACCGGCAGCGACCTGCGGATCATGGTCTACTCCGCCCAGCCCGGCACCGAGGACGCCGACCGGTTGGCGCTCCTGAACGTCATCGGGACGCAGTCGCTCCTCGGGTAAGAAGCGATTTACAAACCGAGGGATAGGGCTGCTGCTCGAACTTCCGCGCGCATCAGCCTCGTTCGGGTGATCGCTCCGCAGCGCGCCACAGCGGCACCTCGACCCGCTGTCCGACGCCGACCGCGACTGGCACCGCTGCTGTCGGCGCCTCGGACACAGCGGCTTCATCGGCCGCCTCGGCCAGGGCCTCGACGGTCTCCTCGCGAGCGATGACCACGCGCCGCGCGGCCTCCTCCGCCTCCGCGACAGCAGCTTGAAGCCGTTCCAGCTCGGCCCTCAGCTCCTCCGCCCGAGCCAACGCCACCCGCTCACGCCGCTCCAGCACCCCCAGCACCGACGCCATCCGCCACCTCCGACCACGCCCCGCACCGACACGACGGCCCGAGCATGCCTAGCCTCGCGCTTTCACGAGGTGAGCTGTCCAGGAGTTGATCAGAAACGCGGAAAGTGCCCTTGACCTGCAACGATGAGACTTGCTGAGGGTCCTGTTGGCTGCAAGGGAAAGAGCACTTTCCTGGTGAGAGAGCCTATCTCGTCGTACGCGACGAGACCGTCGCCGCCCGCGCCCGGGGCGCCACCGACACCCACGTCCACGACACCGTGCTCATTGCGGCCGCCTTCTGCATGTACAAGCGCTACTTCAGGGGCCTGGCCACCGCACAACCCACCGGGCCCGGCCACTACCAGGAGGCGGGCAGGCGGATCATCGCACACAGCTACGCCGCCGGGCGTCTGAGGAAGAAGCCGCCTGCCCTGTCTGCCACCTCGCACACTGCGAACCAGGCGCACTGCCGCGCCGTCATTGCCACCGTCGCCGGCGACTTCACCGAGCCCTTCGCGACTGGCTCGGCTAC
>NZ_JBSFNN010000112.1:0-16873 GCF_053587115.1 Streptomyces sp. NPDC003697 | reverse complement strand
AGACGCCTTCGCCGCGGCGACAGCCGTACTCTCCGGCCGGGCCAGCGGGACCCCCAAGACCCACGACGGCATCGTGGAGGCCATCCGCGCCCTGCAAGTGGTCCGCCGCTCGGCCGTCAAAGCCCGCACACAGATCATCAACCAGATCCGCAACCTCATCATCACCGCGCCGGACGAGGTCCGTGAGCGGCTACGCACCCTGGCCCCCGCCGAGCTGATCAAGCAGCTGTCACGGTCCCGGCCCGGCGCGGACACCCGCGATCCGGCCTGCGCGGTCAGGATCTCCCTGCGGCGCCTGGCCCGGCGCCACCAATACCTCACCGCGGAGATCGCCGACGCCGATGCCGAGCTGAAGTCGCTGGTGGTCGAAGCGGCACCCTCGCTGGTCGCACTGTCCGGAGTGGGCATCGAGACCGCCGCCCAGCTCCTGATCACCGCCGGCGACAACCCCGAGCGGCTCACCTCGGAGGCATCGTTCGCGCACCTGTGCGCGGCAGCCCCCATCCAGGCCAGCTCGGGCCGCACCAACCGGCACCGCCTCAACCGCGGCGGCGACCGCCGGGCCAACCACGCACTCCACATGATCGCGCTGGTCCGCATGCGCTACGACCAGCGGACCCAGAACTACGTCGCCCGCCGCACCTCCGAAGGCATGTCCAAGAAGGACATCCTCCGCTGCCTCAAACGGTTCATCGCCCGCGAGGTCTACGGGCACCTCACCCGTCCCCACCACACACCGAAACCACTCACACAGACCGCTTGACGGCCTATAGGAGCGTCATCAACGACACCGGACGGGGGCGTACGCCAGCGTCTCTGTCCGGCTGTCACACCAGCCGACGACCGCAGTCGGAGCGGGCTCGGATCGAACTCCTAAAGCGGTGCTCGCCCCCAGCCAGTTCAGAACGAGGAAGAGAAGCCGGCGGACTGGTCGAGGTGAAACGGTGAGCCCGCATGAGTGGGGACCCAACCCTGTAGTAGGGCGACCTGGATAGCGTCGGCAACATCGGAGGGCAGTACCGGATTGCCCGAGCGTCCAATCCAGTTGCCGGTGTGAGGCTGGTTCGTGGTGACGACGAGAGTCGTCCCAGGATGATCCGCACGCTCCACGGCGTAAGCACACGGCGACCAGCAGAGGGCCTGGCTGTAGGTGGGCCTGCGTCGCAGCCGCCAGCGGTAGATCGCGCCGTCCACGACTATGCGCCGCGCTCCCTTACGGCTCAGTGTCATGTCTGCCCCCCCGATGCCGGGATGCTAGCGGACCCAGCCCACAGCGGCGGCACGGTGCGATGTCCGGGCCGTCCCTGGGCCGTACGACGTCACCCGACGTGGACCGACAACGACAGAAGCCCACGGCATCTGAACTGGTCAGAGCCGTGGGCTTCGTCAGTCCCGCTGGTGAGCCGGACCGGTGATCAGTAGACGGGCTTGTGCGGTTCGATCTGGTTGACCCAGCCGATCACGCCGCCGCCGACGTGGACGGCGTCGGCGAAGCCCGCGGACTTCAGGACGGCGAGGACTTCCGCACTGCGGACGCCCGTCTTGCAGTGCAAGACGATCTTCCTGTCCTGCGGCAGGCTCTCCAGCGCGGTGCCCATGAGGAACTCGTTCTTCGGGATCAGCCGGGCGCCCGGGATGGAGACGATCTCGTACTCGTTGGGCTCGCGGACGTCGATGATCTCGATGCTCTCGCCGTCGTCGATCCACTCCTTGAGCTGCTTGGGAGTGATCGTCGAGCCGGCGGCGGCCGCCTGGGCCTCCTCGGACACGACGCCGCAGAAGGCCTCGTAGTCGATGAGCTCGGTGACGGTCGGGTTCTCGCCGCAGACCGCGCAGTCGGGGTCCTTGCGGACCTTGACCTGGCGGTACTGCATCTCCAGGGCGTCGTAGATCATCAGGCGGCCGACCAGCGGCTCACCGATGCCGGCGAGGAGCTTGATCGCCTCGTTGACCTGGATGGAGCCGATGGACGCGCACAGCACGCCCAGCACGCCGCCCTCGGCGCAGGAGGGGACCATGCCGGGGGGCGGGGGCTCCGGGTAGAGGCAGCGGTAGCAGGGCCCGTGCTCGGACCAGAAGACGGAGGCCTGACCGTCGAAGCGGTAGATGGAGCCCCACACGTACGGCTTGTTCAGCAGCACACACGCGTCGTTGACCAGGTAACGGGTGGCGAAGTTGTCCGTGCCGTCGATGATCAGGTCGTACTGGCTGAAGATGTCCATCACGTTGTCGGCCTCGAGCCGCTCCTCGTGCAGGACCACGTTCACGTACGGGTTGATGCCCTTGACCGTGTCACGCGCGGATTCGGCCTTCGAACGGCCGATGTCGGACTGGCTGTGGATGATCTGGCGCTGCAGGTTCGACTCGTCGACCTCGTCGAACTCCACGATGCCGAGCGTGCCCACGCCCGCCGCCGCCAGGTACATCAGGGCGGGCGAGCCCAGGCCGCCGGCGCCCACACACAGCACCTTGGCGTTCTTCAGCCGCTTCTGCCCGTCCATCCCCACGTCCGGGATGATCAGGTGGCGGGAGTACCTGCGAACCTCGTCTACGGTGAGCTCGGAAGCGGGCTCCACCAGGGGTGGCAACGACACGGGGACTCCGTTGGTCGGTCGATCACTACGGTTGTACTTCCCGTAACACTGCCATGGTCTTCTTCATTCCGAGACACCTGTTCCGAGCCGCGAGACGATGTCGTCCCAGTAGCCGGGCAGGCACTCCCAGGGGTCGGCGCGGCCCCCACGGTCCGTGCGGTCCGTGAACCAGATGGTCGCCGCACCCTGCCAGCGGGCGATGCGCAGAGCCTCGTCGAGATGCCCGCGCGGCACACCGTGCACGAAGTGGCAGAAGCGCTCCGGAGGATGGTCGGCGGTCCACTCCGCGACCTGCGACCAGCGGTAGTCGCTCCAGGGCCCGGAGAAGGTCACGAGCTGGTCGCCGACCCCGGCGTAGTCCGGGTGCGGGTGGGTGCCGTGGCCGAGGACGATGTGCGCTCCCTCACGCAGTCCCCGGAGCGCCCCGGCCACGCGTCGGACCGCCGGCAGGGCGGCGCGGTCGGCCGGACAGCGGTCCAGCAGGAATCCGTCGGTCCGGTACCACTCGGCGTACCGGCGCGCGTCGGCGGCCAGGTCGGTGAGGGTCCGCAGGCCGTGCGCGGCGTCGAGGCGGCCGAGCACCCGCACGCCCCCGTTGCGCAGGCGCCCGGCCGCGTCCAGGCAGTGCGGGTCGGGACGGACGCCGGGGCCGTCGGCGACGTCGAGGACCACCCAGTGCAGGGGCCTGCCCGGCCGGGTCAGCTCGGTCCACTCGGCCGGGGCGAGCAGGGGGTGGGCGCAGCCGGGCACGCCGAATCCGGTACGCACCTCGGTGCTGGACATGCCCGCCGGGGTGCTGGTCAGATACGGCATGCCGCCTCCATCCAGATGTCGGCGAGGGACTCCTCGAGGCTGATCCGGGGGCGCCAGCCCAGCCGGTCGCGCGCGGTGCGCACGTCGGCCTGCTGCCAGCTGCCGCAGCCGTCGGGGTACGGGTACGCGACCGGGGCCGGGTGGTCCGGCTCGCCGCGGGGGTGCCCGATGGCGGGCCTGAGGTGGCCGCCGGGCGGGCCGTCCAGTTCGTTCAGGGCGCCGCCGTATCCGGCGACCCTGGCCAGGACGGCGGCGGCGTCCCGCAGCCGTACGGCGCGGCCCGAGCCGATGTTGATGACGCCCTGCGCGGCCGACAGGGAGGCGGCGTGGACGGCGCGGGCCACGTCGCGGACGTCGACGAAGTCGCGCTGGGCGCCCAGGCCGCCGAGCTTGAGTTCGCCGTCGCCGGACTGCATGGCGCGGCGCATGGCCTCGGCGAGCCGGCCGAGCGGGGAGCCGGCCGGGGTGCCCGGTCCGGCGGGTGAGAAGACCCGGAGCACGACGGCGTCGAGCCCGGAGCCGAGGACCAGCTCGGTGGCGGCGAGCTTGCTGACGCCGTAGGGCCCTCCCGGGCGGGGCACGGCGTCCTCGGCGGTGCACGAGCCGGGCTGGCTCGGGCCGTACTCGGCGCTGCAGCCGATCTGCACCAGACGGGCACCGCAGCCGCTGCGCCGCAGAGCCTCGCAGACGGTGGCGACGGCGACGGTGTTGTGCCGGGTGAGTTCGCGGGCGCCGCCCCGGGTGGCACCGGCGCAGTTGATGACGACCCCGGGGTGGACCGCGTCGAGGAAGCGGGTCAGCGCGCCGGGGCTGCCCGCCGCGAGGTCGAAGCGGACGTCCGCGTCGTCGCCGCGGCCGAGGGCGGTGAGCTGGACGGCCGGGTCGGCGAGGAGGCGGTCGGCGACGAACCGGCCGAGGTATCCGTTGGCGCCGATCAGCAGGACTCTCATCGGTCGGCTCCCGGGGTGTGCGCTCCGGTGGCTGCGGATGCTCCGGATCGGGAGGTGGTCATCTGGCGTTCTCCTTCAGGGGTGGTGCGCAGGGGGTGCTCGGGCTCGGGGTGGCTCGGGGTGGGGCGAGGCGGTCGCACGGGCGCGGCGGCCGCGTCCCGGGCGGCACCCGGTGCCGCCGGCCGCGCCGGGCCGTCCGGGTGTGCGGCTCGGGCCCGCGGGAGTGCGTAGCGCCCGCTCGGCGTCCCGCGCCGCCGGGGCGCGCGGGCCGGGGCGTGGGCGCCCGGCCCGCGCGGGCGGGTGTCCCGGAGTCCCTCACGGCGGGCCCTCCGCCGAAGCGTGGGCCGACGCCCTGGCCAGCCTGCGGGTCGCGTGGACGAGGAGCAGGCAGGCGGCCGCTCCGCAGGCGAGGGCCGGGACGCTCCCCGGGCCCCAGCGCGCGACGAGGGTGTCGACCGGTACGGCCAGGACGTCGCAGCCCGGGAGGCGGGCCGCGAAGACGGCGGCCTGGGCGGCGGCCTCGGTCCCGGCCGCGACGGCGAGGCCCACCACCGGCGCGTGGTGGAAGCCGTGCGCCGCGAGGAGCCGGGCGAGCAGGAGCAGGGCGCCGAGGGCGAGGGCCTGGGCGTAGGCGGCGGGCTCGTGGAGCACCGCGCCGCAGGCGGCGAGCAGGGCGGTCAGAGCGCATAGGAACATGCCGAACGTGCCGAGCAGCAGGGGCCGCACCGAGGCGGCGAACTCCTCCAGGCCGTGGCTGGCGTGCAGCCGGCGCCGGGCGCGCAGGGCGAAGAGGTGGGCTGCCCCCGCCGCCGGGGCGCAGGCGAGGGTGAGGGCCAGGACGGGTGCGACGGCCACGGGCCAGGGACCGGCGGCGGTGCCGTCCGGCAGTCCGTCGGGGCCGCCCGCCACGGCGGCGCCCAGCAGGCCGTCGCCGAGGAGGGCGTAGCCGAGGAGCCAGGACGTGCACCTCCGGGCGCCCGGCGTGTGCGGGCCGCCCGGCACGGGCCGCCTCACGCTCAGCGGGCCGTGGCGGAGCACGGCGCGCACGGCGAGGGCGACGGCGAGGACACCGGCGGCGGCCGCCAGCAGGCGGGGGCGGCCGTCGGTGAGGCGCGTTGCGGTCACGGCCGCCGCGCACAGCGCGCCGGGCAGCAGGCTGAGCGGGATCCAGCGGGCGCCAGTGCGGGGTGCGGCGGCGGTGACGGGGCGTGCGGGGGCGTCGCCGTCACGGGGAACACGGGCGTACATCTCCTCGGCGAGCGAGAAGACGTCGCGGTGGCGGAACCGGGCGGCGGTCCGGTCGGTGACACCGTGGGCCTCCAGGCCGGCGGCGATCTCCAGGGGGTCGACGGCCCGTTCGCACAGGGCGCGGTGGCGGTGCATCAGCACCTTCACCGGGTCGGCGGCACCCCGGCGGAGGCTGACGCCCCGGGTCCGGCCGGCGTCGCCGGGGGTCCGCGCGTGGTCCCGGGGCCATGGCTGCGTGCGCGCGTCCGTCGCGGCGGGGGCGGCGGGGGCGGCGGGGGTGCCGGCGTGGTCCGGCCGGGTCGGGCCGGCTGCCGGACCCGTGGCCGGGCCGGTCGTCGGGCCGGTCATCGTGCGGCCTCCGGGGCGGTGCCGTGGGCCGTGGCGCGTACCGGGGCGCCGGCCGCCCACGCGGGGGCGCCGCGCGTTTCGGCGGACGTGCCCGTCCAGTACCCGGGCAGGTGGGCCTCGGCCGGGTCGGCGAAGGGCAGGGGGGCGCCGGTGCCGTCGAGCACGACGCGCCGCACCGGGCACCGCGAGACGATCTCGAGGTAGATGCCGTGGAACGCGGCGATGTTCTGCTCGACGGTGAAGAGTTCGAGCGCGCGGGCACGGGCGGCCGCGCCGAGGCGCGCACGGCGCTCGGGGTCGCACAGCAGTGCCACGCACGCTTCGGCGAGCGCCCGCGGGTTGCGCGGGGGCACGACGAGTCCGGTGCCGCCCACCACCTCCACGACCGCGCCGACGTCGGTGGACACCGTGGCACGACCGCAGAACATGGCCTCGACGAGGCCGCGCGGGAAACCCTCGACGACGCTCGACAGGACGGTCACCGCGCCGGACGCGTACACGTCGGCGACGGTCCGTGCCTCCGGGCCGCCGACCTCCTCGAAGGAGACCGGGTTGTCGCCGACGGTGTGCGGCCCCTCCGCCTCGTCGGGGAAGAGCTGG
Source organism: Streptomyces sp. NPDC003697 (assembly GCF_053587115.1). NCBI lineage: Bacteria > Bacillati > Actinomycetota > Actinomycetes > Kitasatosporales > Streptomycetaceae > Streptomyces > Streptomyces sp. NPDC003697. Next base: position 10,320 of record NZ_JBSFNN010000112.1, on the reverse strand, counting down.
GCGGCCAGCGCCCGGCAGTGCCCCAGGTACTCGGCCCCCTCGGGGCTCGTCGGCGCGCCCACGATGCGCAGGCGTGTCCCCGGCTGCCGCCTGCGGACCTCGGCGAAGGCGTGGAGCAGCGACACCAGGTCCTTGGCCGGCTCGATGCGTCCGGCCCACACCAGCGTGCCGGGGTCGGCGGTGTCCGGCGCCTCGCCGACCTCGGCGAAGGGGGAGGCGTCCATGCCGGGGTGGACGGTGCGCAGGGTGGCGCGGTCCGCGCCGCAGCGTTCCTGCCAGCGGCGGGCGTGCGCGTTGCCGTGGGTGACGACGGCGGCCCGGCGGTAGGCCTCGGTCGCGAGCCGGCCGTGGAAGGCGGCGAGCAGGGCCCGTACGGCCGGCGCGGTGTCCTCGGCGCCCGGGGCCAGGTAGTGCGAGCGCAGTCGCACGCCGTACTCGGTGACGAGCAGGGGGACACCGCAGAAGTGGCGGGCGAGCAGTCCGGGCAGGGCGGCCGTGCCGCCGGCCGCGGTGTGGCAGAGGTCGGCCGCGCCGAGGTCGTCGTCCCCGTACCAGTCGAGCGAGAGGGGGCGCAGGGCGCGTTCCAGATGCCCGGCGACCGTGAGCAGGTCCGGCACGCGCGCCCCGCGCACGGCGCGCACGGCGCCTGGGGCGCGGCAGGCACCCTCCAGGGCGCGGACGGCGTCCTCGGAGCGCGGTGCGGCGCCCAGGCCGCCCTCGTCGCGGGCCAGGTCGGCCAGCGCGTAGAGCGCCCTGCCGAAACGGTCCGCCTGATCGTCCGGGCCTTCGGGGCCGGCCCTGTCACCCCGGTCGACGGCGCTCGTGGTGGCCAGGACCGCCGCCAGCTCCCCGTAGCACTCGGCGAAGCGGCGCCGCACGCGACGCCCGTGGAGCATCGCGCCGTCCTCGGCGTGCCACAGGGGTGCCGTGCGGATCCGGCCGACGTGCGGCGGCAGCGGCACCCAGCCCTCGTCCTCCTGCCGCCGGCTGCGGCTGAGGGCGTAGACGTCGAACTCGTGCTGCCCGAGTCCGCGCACGAGCCGGTCGCACCAGGGTCCGGACTCACCGCTCACATACGGGTAGCCGCCCTCCGTCACCAGTCCGATGCGCACGAGCACACCCCGCTTCCTCCCGTCCGGGGAGCCGCCGTCGGGCGGCTCGCAGCGGGAAGAACGTATGCGGACATGCCGGTGGCGCGGCGGACGGTTGTCCATCGCGCCACCAAAAGGGGTGAACGGTCGTAACTTTCCCGTGCGGGCCGCGTTCCGTCGCGCTAGGAGATCGTCCGCCCACGCACCGTCATGGCGGCGCGCGGACCCGTCAGCCTTCGGGGTGCACCCAGGCGTTGGGCAGGCAGTGGATCCCGTCGTGGTCGAGGAACTTCGTCTGCTGCTGCATCACCGGGGCGAGCTCGCCGTCCTTGTCGCAGTCGACGTGGCCGTGGCCGAGCCGGTGGCCGACCTCGTGGTTGATCAGCATCTGCCGGTAGGCGTGGATGCGGTCCCCGTACGTCGTGGACCCCTGCGCCCAGCGGTAGGCGTTGATCATCACGCGTTCGGTGGCGGCCGAGTCGCACGAGACGTTGTCCTCGGTCGTGTCCAGCCCCGACTTGGCGCACCACTCGGCCGTGGTGCCCGGGCTGGCGAGCGTGATCACGAAGTCCGGCTCACCGGAGGAGACCCGCTCGAAGGTGCGTTCGCCGCCGTGGGCCCAGCTGCGGTCGTCGTTGAGCGTCTTCTGCACGGCCTCGGCGAACAGCTCGCCGTCCAGTCCCAGTCCCCGCTCCACGTCCACCCGGTAGGTGTACTTGCGCCCCTTGCCCGGTGCCCTGGCGGAGCCGGGCACGACGTCGAACGCACCCGATCCCTTCAGCTCGGGGCTGAGCGGGTAGGTCAGGTCCATCTTCTGCTCGTACGACAGCGGCCTGGCGCCGGCGGCTCCGGAGGAGTCGTCGGGGCCGCCCGCGGCGATGGCGTCACCGGCCCCGCCGGTGGCCGACTGCGGCCGCGCCGCGGCGCCGGTACGGCCGTCGGCGACCTGCCCGGCGACGACGACGGCGAGCACCGTGGTGACGGCGGCGGCCGCGATGCCGGTGAACGTGCGCCCCTTGGTACCCCTGCGCTCCGCCGGCTCGCCGGCCGGCGACGAGGCGCCGTCACCGGCGCCGTCACCGGCGCCATGACCGGGCTCGGCGTTCCGTGCGGACGCGGCGTTCCGCCCCGCCGGGACGTTGCGCCCCGTCCCGGCGCTCTGCCCGGGCGCAGCGTCCCGTCCGGGCGCGGAGTGGGCCGGGTCCGAGGAGGGGACGGTGGCGGGACCGCGGCGCGCGAAGACGTTCTCGTCCTCGTCGAAGGCGTCCACGTACGCCTGCCGGGGTCCGTCGGGCGGCGCCTGCCGCTGCCGGGGAAGTGCGACGCCCCGGGAGGCCCGTCGTTCCCGCGCACCGCCGACTCCGCCGCCCGCCTCGAACGCGCCCCAGGCGCCGCCCGCTTCACGCTGCTCGGGATGTCCGCCTCGGGCCCGGGGACCGCCGTGGCCCTGGGCTGCGCCGGGGCTGCTCGGCACGCCGTGGGCCGGGGTTCCGGCGGGCACCCCCGGGACACCGCCACCGCGAGCGCGTGTGCCGTCCGGCACACGCGGAACACCGCGGGCCGGCGTCCCGCCGCCGGAACGCGGCACCCCGTACCCGGGCGTCGCCCCGCCGGAACGCGACACGCCCTGCGCGGGCGCCCCGTCACCGGAACGCGGCACCCCGTACGCGGGCGTCCCGCCGGCCGTCCGCGGCACCCCGTACGCGGGCGTCCCGCCGGCCGTCCGCGGCACCCCGTACGCGGGCGTCCCGTCGGGCAGCCGTGGCCCTCCGTACGCATGTGCCGGGGCCGCGCCCGGCGGCTGCTGCCCGGGCGCCGGCGCGGGGCCCGGGCGCCGGCCGGCCGACGGCGGGGCACCCGGAGCGGGCCGGCCGCCCGGGGCCGCGCCCAGAGCCTGCCGGCTCTCCGGGACCGCACCCGGAGCGGGCCGGACGGCCCGACGGCCGCGGTCCTCCGCGGTCTCGCGCCGGTCGCCGTCCTCGCGCCGGTCCCGGCCTTCCCGGCCTTCCCGTCCCTCGCGGCCCGTTCGGCCGTCCCGTCCTGCAGTTGTCTCCGCGGTGCTGCCGTCCTTGGCGGCCGGCCCGCGGCGGCTGTGGCGTCCCACCTCGCCCCTCAGCCTCCTGTACTCGCGTCGGCGCCCGCGTCGGCAGCCGTGCCGTCGGGCCGCGCGCCGTCCGGTCCCGTACCGTCCGGTCGCGCGCCGTCGAGTCTCGCACCGCCCGGCGTTCCGCCGTCCGGAGAAACGCCGCGGACGTCACCGCGTGCGGAGCGAGCCGGGGCCCCGTCCCCCGCGGCGGCACGGGCCGCCGCGTCGCCGTCCCCGGCCTGCCCCGTGTCCCGGAGCAGGTCACGGAAGGCGGTCGCCACCGTCTCGGGGTACTCCATCATCGCCACGTGCCCGGCGTCGGGCAGGGTGAGCAGGCGGGCGTCGCGGAACGCGCGGGCCGCCTTCTGCGCCATGCGGAAGCCGACCAGCTGGTCCCGCGCGCCGTAGACGAGGAGCGTGGGCGCCAGGACGCGTTCGGCCTGGCGCCACAGCCCGTGCTGGCCGCCGAGCGTGTAGGCGTTGACGATGCCGCGTGCCGAGCGCGCCATCGCGTCCCAGTGGTAGGGCAGCCGCAGCCGCCGCTCCATCTCCTCCACCGCGTTGCGGAAGCCCTCGGGCGTCACCCGGCCCGGATCGCCGTAGCACAGCGCCATGACCCCGCGGACGCGCTGCTCGACCGTCCATTTGCTGGTCATGCGTGTGAAGAGGGGCGCGATGCCCGGCACGGCGAGCAGTCCCGTCGGCACGGCGCTGCGCTGCACGCGGATCTCGGGCAGGGCCGGGGAGACGAGGGTCAGCGTGCGGACGAGGTCGGGCCGCACGGCGGCCACACGCGTGGCGATCGCCCCGCCCATCGAGTTGCCGAACAGATGGTGGGGGCCGCGTCCGGAGGCGTCGAGGTAGCGGATGACCGCGCGCGCGTGGCCGGTCACGGAGTAGTCGCCGTCGTCCGGCGGCGGGGAGTCCCCGAAGCCCGGCAGGTCGAGCGCCTCCCCGTCGACGACGTCGTTGATCAGGGCCATGAGCGCCGACCAGTTCTGCGAGGAGCCGCCCAGTCCGTGGACGTACAGGGCGGGCGGCAGCCCCTTCCGAGCGGGCGGCCTGGACCGGACGCTCAGGGTCACCCCCGGCAGCCCGACCGACCGCAGCCGTTCACCTTCCTCGACCCTGACGGGCGCCACCTGCGGCAGCACATTGGCGGGCGGCACGGAGGGCAGCTCGGTCGAAGACATGCGGCAATGTTACGAGACGATCACGCAGTGGTTCACGTGTTCGCCATCACACGCCGCAGGCCGGTCCGGGGCGGCCGGGAACCCGCGCGCTCACGGCCGCCGACCGCATGGCGTCCACCTGGGGTGTCTCCTACTCTCGTACAGAGGGCACCCGCATGTGGCCCCTGAATCTCCAGGGACGTTCGTACGAAGGGAGCCCAGTATGACCATTGATCCCACCGATCCCATCGATCCCACCGATCCCGAGACGTTCGAGGACACCGAGGACGCCGAGGCGGGCAGGGAGATCGACGTCGAAGCCCCCGAGGGCGACGCCGCCGAGCAGCTGGCGGACGTCGCGCCCGACCGCGACGAGCCCCTCGCCGGTGTGGAGCCGGACCGGGCGAGTGAGGCAGACCTCGCGGAGCAGGCTCGCGTCGTCCCCCTCGACGAGGACGACTACCGGTGACGCGCGGGACGAGGCGTGAGGTGGTCCGCGGACCGGGGAGCCACGCGACGGGCGCGGTGACGTCCGCGGTGGCGCACGGCAGAGGCCGCCGCTGAGCAGCGGCGGCGCCGGGCCCCGCCCGGCATGACCCCGTATGGAACCTTCCGCGCCGCCGTCGGCACCGTCCGGTCCGTGAAAAACTGCGCTCGCACCGCGCACAGCACGGTTACCGAAAAGTACGATGGCGGCGCGGTCCACACCGCATCAGGACGAATTTGGGAGGCGGCGTGACAGCCATCGAGCAGACAGAGGCGGCACGCCCGCGCGGCACCCGCCTGCCGCGCCGTGCCCGGCGCAACCAGCTGCTGGGTGCCGCCCAGGAAGTCTTCGTGGCGCAGGGCTACCACGCGGCCGCCATGGACGACATCGCGGAGCGAGCCGGCGTCAGCAAGCCGGTGCTCTACCAGCACTTCCCGGGCAAGCTCGACCTCTACCTCGCCCTGCTGGACCAGCACTGCGCGTCGCTCATCCAGTCCGTGCGCAGCGCGCTCGCGTCGACCACGGACAACAAGCAGCGCGTGCGCGCCACGATGGACGCCTACTTCGCGTACGTGGAGGACGACGGCGGCGCCTTCCGGCTGGTCTTCGAGTCCGACCTGACGAACGAGCCCGCGGTGCGCGAGCGCGTCGACAAGGTCACCAACGAGTGCGCCGAGGCGATCTGCGAAGTGATCGCCGAGGACACCGGCCTCTCGCGCGCCGAGTCGATGCTGCTCGCCTCCGGCCTCGGCGGCCTCGCCCAGGTGGTGGCCCGCTCCTGGCTGCACAGCGACCGCAGCGTCCCGCGCGACCAGGCGGTGCAGCTGCTGACGTCGCTGGCATGGCGCGGCATCGCGGGCTTCCCCCTGCACGGCAGCGAACAGCATCACTGAGACGGCCCCGGCCGTCCGGGGCGGCCGGGGCCGGATTCCCGCGGGCTGTTCGCTCCTGGCGTGCCCCGCCACAGCGTTTACGTCCCCTCACCGGGCTAATGTGTGCGGGTACGGCGCGGAAGGTCGCGCACTTCACTGACCGTCGGAGGGACATAGCCGTGGAGGTCAAGATCGGCGTGCAGCACGCGCCCCGCGAGATCGTTCTGGAGAGCGGTCAGACCGCCGAGGAGGTCGAGCGCGTCGTGGCCGAGGCGCTGGCCGGCAAGTCGCAGCTGCTGAGCCTCGTGGACGAGCACGGCCGCAAGCTCCTGGTTCCGGCCGACCGGCTGGCGTACGTGGAGATCGGTGAGCCCGCCCCGCGCAAGGTGGGCTTCGGCGCGCTGTAGTCCCGGCCGAGACGAACGGAGGGGTCCGGCGGTCCGGTGGGACCGCCGGACCCCTCCTCGTGCGCGGACCCCTCCCCGGTGCCGCCCGCCTCCGCCCGGCCTTCACGGTTCTCATACGAACGGGCCACAGGGAGGGTTGCCTTCCGCAGGTCAGGGGTATGACGGGTCACGATCGTCGGGCACGGGCCGACCGTGCGGGAGGGACCACTCATGATCTTGGAAGCGTTCGGCTCGGCCGCGCTCGGTCTGCTGCTCGCATGGGCAGCGCTCCACCGGCTCTCGCACCGCCTGCCCGCCACGCCGCTGGTGCTGTCGACCGGGGTCGCGGGCGCGCTCTTCGGTGACTTCGTCACGCACAGCGCGCTGGGCACCGGCGGTGTCCTGCCGAGCCTCGTGGGCGCGGCGGTCGTCTCGGTCGCGTCCCTGTCGCTGCTGCTGCGCCCCGCGGGCAGACTGCGCCGGCGGTCCGCGCCGGCCTGATCCGGCGCCGGCGCCGGCGCGTCCCCCGAGGAGGCGGCCCACCCGGGCCGCAGGCCGTCAGGCGGCCAGACCCAGCGCCGACATGCGCTTGGTGTGCGCCTCGGTGATCCGGGAGAACATCCTGCCGACCTCGGCGAGGTCGAAGCCGTCCGCCACCCCGCCGACGAGCATGGTGGACAGCGCGTCCCGGTCGGCCACGACCCGCTGGGACTGCGACAGTGCCTCGCCCATCAGACGCCGCGCCCACAGCGCGAGCCGGCCGCCCACGCGCGGGTCCGCGTCGATGGCGGCGCGCACCTTCTCCACGGCGAAGCCGGCGTGACCGGTGTCGTCGAGGACGGCCAGCACCAGCTCCCGGGTGTCCACGTCCAGGCGGACGGCGACCTCACGGTAGAAGTCACTGGCGATCGAGTCTCCGACGTACGCCTTGACGAGGCCTTCGAGCCAGTCCGAGGGCGCCGTCTGCCGGTGGAAGCCGTCGAGCGCCGCGACAAACGGCTCCATGGCCGCGGTCGGCTCCTCGCCGATCTCGGCGAGCCGGTCGCGCAGCCGCTCGAAGTGGTGGAACTCGGCCGAGGCCATCTTCGCCAGCTCGGCCTTGTCCGCGAGGGTGGGCGCGAGCTTGGCGTCCTCCGCGAGCCGCTCGAACGCCGCCAGCTCCCCGTACGCCAGCGCGCCGAGCAGGTCCACGACCGCGGCGCGGTAGTGCGGGTCGGCGGAGGCCGCGGCCCAGTCCCGGGTGGAAACCCCGGTGCGCGCGGCGGGTGCGTCGGAGCCGTTGTCAGGCTTGTCAGAGCTCGTCATGCAGCGCACAATAGCCCGCTCTCCGCGCCACGCACGGACATGGCCGTTCAGTGTGACGACGGCTACGTGACCGAATCGGCCATCGCGTGTGCACGATTCCGGGGTATGGTGGTAAGTGCGCCCGGCGAGTACTTCGACGTACCTCGACAGGGCGCACGCATGAGGATGCCCGGTCGGTGGCCCGATCGGCTCCGACCCGACAGCCCTCCCTGGCCGACCGCACGCCCTGGCGCGTACGACGACCGGAGGGACCCTCAGCGGTTCGAGCGCTAGAGCGTCGGCTGTGGTCCCGTGCCACACGGTCCGCCCGTGAGAGCGGCCGTACGTCCCCGGCACGGTCGGACGACACGACCCCCGCGTTCGCCTCGCGCCGCGCACACAGAAGAGGCAGCACCCTGACTACGACGTTTCGTGAACTCGGAATCCTTCCCGAGACCGCCGAGGCCCTGGAGGCCGTCGGCATCACCTCTCCCTTCCCCATCCAGGAGATGACGCTTCCCGTGGCCCTCTCGGGCTCGGACGTCATCGGCCAGGCCAAGACGGGCACCGGCAAGACGCTGGGCTTCGGTCTCCCCCTCCTGGACCGCGTGACCGTTCCCGCCGACGTCGAGGCGGGCCGCGCCAAGCCCGAGGACCTCACCGGCGCGCCGCAGGCGCTCGTCGTCGTGCCCACGCGCGAGCTGTGCACGCAGGTCACCAACGACCTGCTGACCGCCGGCAAGGTGCGCAACGTGCGGGTCCTCGCCATCTACGGCGGCCGGGCCTACGAGCCCCAGGTCGAGGCCCTGCAGAAGGGCGTCGACGTGGTCGTCGGCACCCCGGGCCGCCTGCTGGACCTGGCGGGCCAGAGGAAGCTGGACCTGAAGCACATCAAGTCGCTGGTCCTCGACGAGGCCGACGAGATGCTCGACCTGGGCTTCCTGCCCGACGTCGAGAAGATCATCAACATGCTGCCGGCGAAGCGGCAGACCATGCTGTTCTCGGCGACCATGCCGGGCGCCGTGATCGGTCTGGCCCGCCGTTACATGTCCCAGCCCACGCACATCCGCGCCACCGCGCCGGACGACGAGGGCGCGACCGTGGCGAACACCAAGCAGTTCGTCTACCGGGCGCACTCCATGGACAAGCCGGAGATGATCGCGCGCATCCTGCAGGCCGATGGCCGCGGGCTGGCGATGATCTTCTGCCGGACCAAGCGCACCGCTGCCGACATCGCCGAGCAGCTGCAGCGGCGCGGCTTCGCCTCGGGCGCCGTCCACGGCGACCTCGGCCAGGGCGCCCGCGAGCAGGCCCTGCGCGCCTTCCGCAACGGCAAGGTGGACGTCCTCGTCTGCACCGACGTCGCCGCGCGCGGCATCGACGTCGAGGGCGTCACCCACGTCATCAACTACCAGTCGCCCGAGGACGAGAAGACGTTCCTGCACCGCGTCGGCCGTACCGGCCGCGCGGGCGCGAAGGGCACGGCGGTCACGTTCGTCGACTGGGACGACATCCCGCGCTGGCAGCTGATCAACAAGGCGCTGGAGCTGGGCTTCAACGACCCGGTGGAGACGTACTCCACATCCCCGCACCTGTTCGCCGACCTCAACATCCCCGCCGGCACCAAGGGCGTCCTGCCGCGCTCGGAGCGCACGCGCGCCGGGCTGGCGGCGGAGGAGCTGGAGGACCTCGGCGAGACGGGTGGCCGCGGTGGACGCGGTCGCGGTGGCCGGGACGACCGGGGCGCTGCCCGCACGGCCGACCGTGAGCGTCCGGAGCGCACGCCGCGCCGCCGGCGCCGTACGCGCAACGGCGCGCCGCTGGACTCGGCGCCCGGCGGCACGTCAGCCGACGGCGTGTCGGCGACCGGAGGCACCACGTCCGAGGAGGCCACCGGCCCGCGTACGCCGCGTCGCCGCCGGCGGATGCGCGGCGGGGAGCCGGCGCAGCCGGTGACCGCCGAGACCGCGGCCCCGCCCGCGGCTGCCGCCTCCGAGCCTGCCGCGCCTGCTGCGGCCGAGGCCGCGGTCACGACGGCGGAGGGCCCGGCCCTCGACGCCGCCGAGACGCCGGCCGCGCCGCGCCGCCGCCGCACCCGCAAGGCGGCGGAGCGCGCGGTGAGCACGGCTCAGACCGACGACACCGCACCGGCCGCTTTCACCGGCGCGATCGGCGACGCGGCCCCGGAGGCCGCGGAGACGGCGGTCACCGAGCCGAAGCCGCGCCGCCGCACCCGCAAGACCGCCGAGGCCCCCGAGGCCGCGGCCGTCACGGCCGAGGTCGCCGTCGACACCGCCGAGAGCGCGACGGAGACCAGGCCCCGCCGCACCCGCAGGACGGCGGCCGTGACGGCTCAGGCACCGGAGACCGACGCGGAGGCGGAGACCAAGCCGCGCCGCCGCACCCGCAAGGCCGCCGAAGCCCCCGAAACTCCCGAGGCCCCCGAGGTCGCGGTCGACACGGCCGAGGCCGCCGAGGCCAAGCCGCGCCGCACGCGGAAGAAGGCCGTCGCTGCCGTAGCGGCCGTCGACAGCGCCGAGGGTGTCACCGCGCAGGCCGAGGCCAAGCCGCGCCGCCGCACCCGCAAGGCCGCAGAAGCCGCGGAAGCCCCGGAGGCCGCCACGGCCGACATCCCGGCGCAGGCGACCGGGGAGCGGGAGGCGAAGCCGCGCCGCCGCACCCGCAAGGTCGCGGAAGCTCCTGAGGCGGCCGGTGACACGGCCGGGACGGGCGAGGCGGCCAAGCCCGCGCGCCGGACCCGGAAGGCGACGGCCACCGTGGACACGCAGGCCTGATCGGGCTCCCGCCCATCCGGCCGTACGGCAAGCCCGTACGAGCTGCTGCGGGACGTCCTCGGCGAGGTGCGGCAGGCGGCGGGCAGTTGGGGCATCTCGTTCGGGCTCGCCCCCGCGCACGCCCAGGGCCAGTACCAGGGGACCTCG
>NZ_JBSFNN010000111.1:0-18056 GCF_053587115.1 Streptomyces sp. NPDC003697 | reverse complement strand
GCCGCACCTGCGATGCCAGGTGCGGCCCACTGCCGAGCACGGCCCCGGTGCGTGAAAGGCTCGCGCGGCCGGACCGCCGGGCCGGTCAGGGGGCGAGCGGCCGCCGAGGTCACCCGTTTCCCCGACGGATGCGTCCCGCGCCGCACGGCACCCCGGGTGCCGTGCGGGGATGCGGACAGCAGCCGCTCCGGCGCGCGGTGATCCGGCGGCGTACCGGCAAACGCCGGCCCGCCCCCGCGGCCGGACGGGGTGCGTCGTCCATCGGACGGCGCACGGACACACCGCCACGACGGCCCCCGGCCCACCCATCCTGATCTGGCATGACGAATACTGGGGGGAAGCCCTCCGTCCCCGCCCGTTGATTGGCCCATGTCGAACTTCCCCTTCCTCTCCCCCGCCGCCCGTCCCGTCGTCCCGGCCACGGTGTGGCTGGCCCGTGGCCACCACGCAGGACCGGCCACGGAGACCGTGGTCCGGCGCCACCTGGAGAAGCTCAAGGCCGACGCCGTCATCCAGGACCATCTCGAACAGGACCGTCCCGAACCGGAGGACGCCGGGGCGGCCGCGGAGCAGGTCTTCGAGGCCCGCTGGCAGGCCCCGGGTGACGTGACCGTGCGCGCCAGACTCGCACTCACGCCGCACCGCGACTCGGCGGACGCCCGGGAGTGGGTGCTGGTCGCGGAGGCGGAGCGGCCCTGGGATCCGCGCTGGCCCTCGCCCGCCGCCGTGTTCTGGCCGCAGGAGCCCGACGCGGGCTGGGACCGGGACGCCGCCGGCCTCAGGCTCGGCGACGTCAACCGCCTCCCGGAGGACGACGACAAGGCGTTGCGGCGCGTCCTGCGGCACGCGGGACGCGACACCTGGAGCATCCACGTCGTCGTGCACGAGGCCATGACGCCCGACGAGCGCGGCCGCCGGTCACTGGTGCGGATGCTGCCGCCCGGCCTGCGGCACCGCGTGGTGGAGCACCGGGCGGCGCCGCACCGGCTCAGGGCGGTCAACTGGGCGCTGGAGGAGTCAGCCGTCGAACTGCCCCGCGGGGGCGCCGTCGTCCTGCCGGGCAGTCCCGCGCCGTCCGGCTACGACCGGCGGGAGTTCTCCGTGCGCACGGTCTTCCTGGACGGCACGGAACCCAAGGAGCTGATCGACGCGGTGACCCGTTTCGCCGCGCTGCCGCGGCCCCTGCCGGAGGGTGCCGACGCGGCGCTCACGGCGCTGCGCGAGGAGTGGCACCTGGTGACCGTCGAGGAGGAACTGGCGCGGGCCCGCGCGCTGGTCGCGATGTACGCCGACGCCCTCGAGGCCATGACGAAGTCCCGCGACCTGTACCGGGATGCGGCCGAGCGGGCCCACGAGGCACTCGCCGCCTACCGCGACTACGAGGGCACACTCCCCGCCCCGAAGCCCTCCTCGACGCCCGCCCAGTCGCCGCTGCGGCAGCTGACCCGAGGGCTCGGACGGCTCAAGGAGACCGCGCTCTCCCTGCGCCCCGCCGCCTCCGGGTCCGGTCCCGGCGGCACCGGTTCCCTCCCCCCGGGCGGTGCGGACTCCCCGGACGGGACCGGTGCCGATCCGGCGCCCGGGACCGGCACCGGGTCCCTGCCGCAGAGCCGTAAGGACTCCGACAGCCGCTCCGTTCCGACGGCCGGCCCCGTGGCCGGGGGGACCACCGACTGAGAGGCGGCCCGGCGGATCGTGCCGTGGACGCGGGCTGCAAGGCATCGCCGGTCTCCTCCGACTTGATCCGCCGGACACCCCCTGACCGCTCCGACGCGGGCCGCCTGCCGGGCGGGTGCCGTCGGCCCACGCCCTGCCGCGCCGGAGGGCCGGGCGGCGCGGCAGCGCTTGGAGCCGTGGCGGGGCGCGGCGGGGTCCGGCAACGTGCCCGGCCGACACCGCGCCCCGCACCACTGGTCCGGTGGTGCGGGGCGGGTGGAGGCCGGGTGGGAGTGCCCGGACGCGCTGCCGGTCGGGGGCTCCGACCCCCGGCCGGCGAGAAGCGTCAGTCGGTCGGCTGCGGCGCCGTACGCCGCTCGGCCACCCGCACCATCACCAGCAGCGCCAGTGCCGCGAGGGAGGCCAGCGACGCGCAGGCCGCGGTCATGCCGGCGCTCCGGGGCGGGGCCACCGTGATCTCCAGGGCGCGGGACAGTTCGGGCGGCCGGAGGCGGGCGGCGAGGAAGCCGGCGCCCGCCAGGGCCGCGGGCAGCACGATCCCGGCCACCAGCACCGCCACGCGGGTGTGCAACGCCAGCAGCAGCGCCAGCAGCACGCACATCCCGGACGCGGCGAGGGTCAGGCCGTAGACGCCGGGTGGCGCGCCCTCCCGCCGCAGCGGGAAGTGCGCGGTGCCGCACACCACCAGGGCGGCGGCCGCCAGCCAGCCGGGCCAGAAGAAGCGCCGGGAGGGCCGGCCGTGCCGCGCGCCGCCGTGGGTGCGGCGCTCGCCGCCGTACACGTCGAGACCGTCGCCGTCACCGGTGCCGGCTTCACCCCCCTCGCCGCCCTCGACGGGCGAGCCGGAGAGTGGGGCGGCCTCGGCGATCGTGGACGCCGACGGCGCACCGGTGGGGACGGCAGGGCTCGGGCGCACTGACGGCGCACCGGCGCCGTCCGCGGAGTTCGCGGGAGCGAGAGGCACACCGGTGGCATCCGCGGGGCCGGTGCTGGGCGCGCCCGCGGGGGCCGTGGAACCCGCGGGCCCGGGCGGCACATCGGTGAGCCCCGCGGAAACCGCGCATCCCGGCGGAGTACCGGTGAGCCCCGCGCGGCCCGCGTTCCCGGGCGGCGTACCGGGGAGCCCGAGAGGACCCGCGGGCGCCGGCGGCGCACCGGGGAGGTCCGTGGGCCCCGCGTTCGCGAGCGCGGTCTCCTCGGCGAGGGTGACCGGAACACCTACGGCCGAGTCGAGTCCGTCCCGCTGCTGCCGCGCCAACCGGCCGATGAGTTCGACGAGTTCGTCGACGGTCCGGCCGGTGACAGCCGCCCGGACCACCTCCCGGCCGCAGTGCGGCTGCTGCGGCGCCCGGTGCAGCAGTGCCATCAGGCGCGTCACGTCCTCGACGTCACGGCTCTCGACCGCGGCGCGGATGATCTCGTCGGCGCTGCGGGCCTCGCGCGGCGGCCGGGTCAGCTCGGAGACCAGGCGGGCGACGTCCTCCACCGGGCGGTCCGTGCCGACCGCGCGCAGCACGTCGACGACGGCGTCCGCGTACTCCGGCGACTGCTCCAGCAGGGTGACCAGTTGGGCCACCTCGTCCAGGGGCCGTGCGGTGACGGCGGCGCGCACCAGGCCGCGCACCGGATCGCCGTCCACGCCCTCGCACTCGCCGCCACCGGCGGTCCCGGACCTCGACTCGGCGCAGCGGATCTCCTCGGTGAACGCTATGACGGACTGGGTCGGATGGGGTGTAGAGCGGGTGGTCATCCTGGGCTCCAAGGCAGGGGTGCGGCCGCTCCTGCGCCTGAGAAGCGCGACACGCGTATTACCTTGACCATTACTAAGGTCCCCCCGGCCGCCCCGCCAGTCGGGCACGGCGCACGGATGACATCCCGGACGGCACCGGGCTCGGCGCCTTCTCCGGAGCGCCGCACGCGGGCCCCCGCGCGGCGCTCGGCGTGGTCTTCCGCCGGTCGGCCGGCGTTCGCCGGCAGATGCCGCCGAGGAGGGCGCCCAGGGGGAGGGTGCATCGGACGCACAGCAGGAAACAGCTCCGCACGGCCCGCCTTCAGGGACGTCGAGGCCAGCTCGACAGAGAGTCCGGCCCACCTTTCGGGTGGGCACATCGAGTCCCGCATCTCTGCGGTGATGGGCATCCGACAACTCGTCACCATCTCCCCTCCTGGGAAGCGCACACGGACTCTCACGACGGATCAGCCGCTGCACAGTTCGCCGCGTTTGCACCAGACGTGGCCGCCCGAAACTCCGTTCCGCCCGTTCGGCGGCCATACGCGAACGGCAACCGGGCATCCGGAGAGGGACGAACGTCGTCCGGCGGCGGAGAAGGAGGCGGGGGCGGACCGTGGACTCCACCACGAAGGTGCTGATCGTCGCCGGGCTGGTCGCGGCCGCCGTCCTCGCCGTGGCCGTGGGCCTGCTGGTGCGGCTGGTCCGTACCCGGCGGCACCTGCGCCGCGCGGGGCTCCCCACGGGACCGCGCTGGGTGTTCTGGGGGGCTGTCCTCTACCTGGTCCTGCCGACCGATCTCGTGCCCGACCCGGTGTACCTGGACGACATCGGCGTCCTGCTTCTCGCGCTGCGCACCCTGCGTGGCTCCGCCGACGTGCGGCTGCCCCGGCCGGCGCGGGGACCGCTGCGTTTCGGCCGAAGTGAGCAGCCCGGCCCCGGTGACTACGCTCCGTAAGGAACCCAACCACCCGTTCGATTCGTATAAGTCTGGGGAAACGAACCGAAGCCAGCGGGCCAAGCGACGCCGCAAGGGTGACCACCGCTGTACCGGGGCTGCACCGACAGGGGAGAGACGATGCAACCGTTCGCGCTCAACTACGCACGTCCTGCTGTGGAACACGACACCACCACGCCGTACGCCTACGACTGCGGACTGCAGCTGAACGTCCTGGTGGACGGGCGGATCGCCGCGTCCGACCACGCCCTGCTGAGGGAACTGGGCACCACCACCTCGACGGCGGGCTCCAAGACGCACTTCGACGACTGAACACGGCCCGCGACGATGACGGTACTGATCCTCACCGGCGAGGAGGACGTGACGGCGGACATGGTGGTGGTGCACCTGAACGCGTCCGGCGTCCCCGTGGTCCGGCTCGACCCGGCCGATCTGACGGCGGGCGTCGCGCTGTCGGGCGAGTGGGTGCACGGGTCCTTCCGCGGCCATCTGTCGTCGGGGGGCCGGCTGGTGGGCCTGAACAGTCTGCGGTCCGTCTGGGTGCGCCGGCCCGGGGTTCCGGCCGCCCGGGCGGCCCAGCCGTCGGCCTGGCTCGGCGAGGAGTCCGCGCAGGCGCTCTACGGCATGCTGCGCGGCTGCGAGGCACGCTGGATGAACCATCCGGACGCGGCCCACCGTGCCCGTCACAAGCCCTGGCAGCTGCGGCTCGCCCAGCGCAGCGGCCTGCCCGTCCCGGCCACCCTGGTGACGACCTTCCCGCAGGCCGCCCGCGACTTCGCGGAACGCTTCCCGGACCTGGTGGTCAAACCGGTCTCCGGCGCGCATCCCCAGGAGCCGCCCCGGGCCGTGCCGACCAGCCGCGTCGCTCCGGACGCGGACTTCTCAGCCGTCGCCTACGGACCCACCCTGCTGCAGCGCCGGGTCGCCAAGCGTGCCGACATCCGGCTGACGGTCGTCGGCGAGACGATGCTGGCCGCGCGGAAGGAGACCCCCGCGGACGCCGATCCCGACGAGGTCGACGTGCGCTTCGCCTCCTCCGGCGGCCCCTGGCGTCCGGCGGAGGTACCGCCGCGGCTGACCGCGGCCGTGCGCGCCTACATGGACGGGGCCCGGCTGGCGTACGGCGCCTTCGACTTCGTGGAGGACGCCGACGGGACGTGGTGGTTTCTCGAGTGCAACCAGTCAGGCCAGTTCGGCTTCATCGAGGTGGACACCGGCCAGCCGATCGCCGGCACCATCGCCCGGTGGCTGGCCCGCCGCGCTCCGCGGGACGCGGACGACAGCGCCGACCGGCACACGGTGACGCCGTGATCGGGACGGCGGCCGAAAATGTTCGTGGCCGAACCGTTACCCTCGCGAGCTCCACAGTCCGGCACTCCGTGCCATGGCACGACCCGGCCTCCGCCCCGGGGGGTCACACGGCCAGCGACAGCCCGCCCTCCCCGTCCGGGTCGGCGGCGACGCCCGCCATCCGCCCGGAGGCGACGAGCAGGGCGTCCGCCTTGGCGATCGCGTCATCGAGGCGGTTGGTACCCATCATGACGCACAGCGTGTAACTGACGTCATCGAGCTCCCGAGCCGCCTCTGCTCTCTCCCTCTCCGCCTGAGCGATCTTCAGCGATGCGTACCGAGTCAGCAATGTCCTGACGGCCTTCGGGTCCGGAACCAGCACGGAGCGCCCCTCTCTCGAGTTTTGCTCCGTATGCCCCAGGCACGCCGTGCCATGCATCCGGCTCGCCTCTCGACACACGATTGTCGAAATAGTGCCCATGCCCGGCGGATTCCGCCGTACCCGGCACAGCCGCACCGACCGCTTCAGACATCGGGGCCCCCGGCCCCGCGCGACGCCAGGACGCGACGGCGCTCCGTCGCGGTCATGCCGCCCCAGATCCCGTCGCGTTCACGGTTGCGCAGGGCGAACGCCCGGCACTCGCGCAGCACGGGGCACCGGCGGCACACCGCGCGCGCCTGTTCCGTCTGGCGCAGGGACAGGCCGCCGTCGCCGAGCGGGAAGAAGAGTTCGGGATCCTCGGAGCGGCACGCTCCCCGTTCGCGCCAGTCCATGGCCGGATCGGTCGGACACCAGTTCACCGGAGACCTCCGCTGCAACACCAGGCCGCTCGTTGTCCGGGCAGCTCTCGTCCGCGGCGCGCGGAAGCGCGCCGCCCGACCCGGCAGAGGTAACCCGCAATATAGGCGTTGTGCGGCATACTGCCAAGAACCGGGCGCACGGCCCCGGCGGCGCCGGAAGGACTCCCTCCGGCGGGCGGGGGCAGAAGACCTCCCAGGGGACACCGGCCAGGGTGCCGGGACGGCGCGGGAGTGGCAGGAGGCGGTGCCATGAGACTCCTCCGGGCGGACGGGCGGGTGCTGCGCGAGCGCCTCGCCCACGAGATCCTGTCCCGGGTGGCGGGGCCGGACGCCCCGGACAAACGCGCCCGCATCCACGGCACCCCGGGTCCCCGCTGGTTCGAGCGGGACCGGCCGATCCGCAGAGTGCACGGGGACGCCTCGATGTTCATCGGCGGTCTGTCGGCCCTGCTCCTGCAGTCCCTGCACCCCCTGGCCATGGCCGCGGTCGACGCCCACTCCGGGTTCCGCGGGGACCCCTGGGGGCGGCTGCAGCGGACGAGCACCTTCCTCGCGGTGACCACCTACGGCACGGCCGACAGCGCCCGGCAGGCGTGCGACCGGGTGCGGACGATCCACGAGACGGTACGGGGCACCACGCCCGGCGGGCAGGCGTACCACGCCTCCGATCCGCATCTGCTGGGCTGGGTCCACGCCGTCGAGGTCGACAGCTTCCTGCGCGCCCACCAGCGCTACGGTGCGCGACCGCTGGACGACGACGGGTGCGACGGCTACGTGGCGGACATGGCACGGATCGCCGTCGAGCTCGGTGTGCCGGACCCTCCGGTGAACCGGGCGGAACTGGCCGGGCGCCTGGCCGCCTACCGCGGGGAGCTGCGCGGGACGGGCCCCGCCCGCAGCACGGCGCGCTTCCTGCTGCTCGATCCGCCCGTGCCGCTCCTCGCGCGGCTGCCGTACGGCGTCATCGCCGCCAACGCCGTCTCGCTGCTGCCGGTCTGGGCCTCGCGGGAACTGTGGCTGCCCCGGCTCCCGCCGGCCGAGGGACTGTGCGTACGGCCGCTCGGCAAAGCGGTGACCTCCGGGATCCGCTGGGCGCTGCCCGCTCCCCCGCGGTCGGCCCAGTCGTAGGGACGGACCAGGGACCGGGCCGGATCGAGACCCGGCGCGGCCGGTCGCGCGGCGCGGCGTCGCCGGCATACGGGCAGCTCCCGCCCGATCCGGTCACGTGGCCATGCGGGCGGGCACGGCCGCCCGCCGCCCGCGCCGCACCTCGGGACGTCACTCGGCGAGGGCGTCGGCGAGCTCCGTCGTGGCCTGGGCGAGCTCCCTGTCGGCCTCCCGCACCTCCGCCAGCATCCTGCGCAGGGCTCCGCGGCGGGCCCGGACCGCCTGCCGGGCCCTGCGCTCCCACACCAGGTGGTTCTCACGGTGGTTGAGGAGCTTGGGATAGACGGTGGCGACGCTCTCCCACTGCCGGGCGTCGGCGATGTTCTTGAGCAGCTTGACGATCTCGGGCCGGCAGGTCACCCCGGGCGACTGGGCGAGCTCCCACAGGAAGGGGACCGCGGCGGCGGTCGCCTGCTCCACGACGAAGCCGTACTGGCAGATCCGTTTCCGCAGATCGTCGAGGGCCGCCCGCGCCGTCGCCGCGTCCCCTCGGGCCACGTCGTCGAGCAGCAGGGGAATGGCGGCCGCCGAGCCGGTGGAGTCCTTGATGTCGCGCCATGGCACTTGGTCCAGTCCGGCGAGGGGCGTGGTGGCGGCCACGTGGCCCGCCGGTGTCTCGCGGTCGGTGCACTGGGGACTCGGCTGCTCCGTCGGTGCGGTGCGCATGGCGTCGGACCTTTCCGCGGCGGTGGTGTCAGTGGGAGGGACGGGTGGACAACTTCGCCCAGACGGTCTTGCCCCGGGGAGGCCGTGGGGCCCAGCCCCACTCCTCGGCCAGGGCGTCGACGATGCACAGACCCCGACCGTGCTCCTCGAACTCGGAGCGAGCCGCGGCCGCGGGCACGGGGCGGTCGTCGCAGGGGTCGGAGACGGTGAGTGTCACATGGGTCCGTTCCAGCGCCAGCCCGAGCCAGACGTCCGCGCCGGCCGCCGGGACGAACGGCACCGCGTGCGTCGCGGCGTTGGCGGCCAGCTCGGTGAGGACGAGGGCGGCGTCGTCGCCCCGGTGGGCGAGCGACCACTGGCTCAGGGTCTCACGGGTGAACGCCCGCGCCCGCGCGAACCCCTCGCGCCCGCACTCGACACGCAGCGCCACGGAGGCGATCGCGCCGGTGATCACGTCCCACTCCGGGCGGGACGACGCGGCCGGCGTCCCTCTCGCGTTCGCGCCGGGCACCACCGCCCCGTCCGTCCTCGACGCGGCTGCGCTCATCGTTTCGAGTTCCCGGCTCGCAGGTGAGGGCACGGCATCTCCCTGATGCGACGTCACCGAACGGCGTCCACGGGGGGTTGACGCCGCGGCTATTATCCACGCTGAGCGCCCTCGCGTGCAATTGCACGCGAAATTTCCCGCGAAAGTGCGCGGGAGGGAGAGGGGCCCGGCGCGGAGCCGTCGGCCCCCACCCCGTACGTCCGGGCAACGTGAACAGCAAGGAGAACGCGGTGCCACCAGTGCAGAACGGAGTGCGGGCCAGTTCGCTGGACGCCCGCTGGACGAAGAGCCGCCACAGCAACGCCGAGGGCAACTGCGTCGAGGTCGCCGCTCTCCTCGACGGCGGCATCGCGGTGCGCAACTCCCGTGACCCCGACGGCCCCGCGCTGGTGTACACCCCCGCGGAGGTGGCCGCCTTCCTCGCGGGCGCCAAGGACGGCGAGTTCGACCATCTGGTGTAAGCGGAAGGCGATGTGCCGACTCACCCGGCCGGATGCCGTTCCGGGCACCGCCGTGCCATAGTGTAGGCCTCAAGTCTGCCGGTCTACTGGGAGTCAGGATGTCCGCCGAGCCGCATCGCATCTCCCGACTCGAACCTTATCTGGACCGCTCCGAACCGGCCCCGACGCTGCTGAAGATGCTGGTCGGCGTCCAACTGGCGGGTTTCCGCGAGGACGCCGGCATGTCCCAGGACCAGGCCGCGCGCGCCCTCGGTTTCAGTGCGGCGAAGCTCTCGCGCATCGAGTCGGGCAAGGGCCGCCGGCCCCCGGCGGAGGACGACGTCCGCGCACTGCTGGAGCTGTACGGCACCGACGACTACGAGTCCTCGGTCCTGCTGAAGCTGCTGCGGCGCGCGGGCGAGCCCGGCTGGTGGCAGCGCTACGACAAGCGGCTGATGCCGGAGTGGTTCGACCGGCTGGTCGGCCTGCAGGAGGCGGCCGCGGCCATCCGCACCTTCGAGATCCAGTACGTGCCCGGTCTGCTGCAGACCCCCGCCTACACGCGTGCGGTGGTGGAGCGCGGACTGCCGACCGCGTCGGCCGGCGAGGTGCAGCGGCGGGTCGAACTGCGTACCCGCCGCGCCGAGTTGGTGACGCGCAAGGACGCTCCGCAACTGTGGGCGGTGCTCGACGAGTCCATCCTGCTGCGCGTCCTGGGCAGCCGCGAGGTGATGCGCGACCAGCTCGCCCATCTCATCAGGATGGCGGAACGGCCCAACGTGACCGTGCAGGTCGTCCCCCTGGACGTCACGAACGCCTCCGCGCCCGGCATCCCGATCACGTACCTCCGCTTCGGCGGACTCGACCTGCCGGACGTCGTCTACCTCGAACACATCAGGAGCGCCAACTTCCTGGAGGACCGGGACGAGACGGAGGAGTACCGGATCGCCCTGGACCGCCTGGCCGACGAGGCCCTCACGCCCCAGGAGACGCTGGCGCTGCTGCGCAAGACGATGGAGGACCGCTACGCCACGCCGTGACGGCGGCTGCCTTCCGGTCACCGCCTCCGCCGCACGCTCACCCAACACGCCCCCTCACAGGGACACCACCGGTGTTCCGTGCGGGGGCGTTTTCGTGTGACTGCCCGTCTGCCGGGCGCCCGCCTGTGACCCGCTGTGCCGTCAACGACGGCCGGACCGCGAAGGGCCGCCGAAGAACCCAGTGATGCGGAGACGGGGGACACCCCGCAGAGTGGACTGCATGGGTCTGCGAGCGCGATGGGGGTACGAGGACCAGCAGAACCGCTGGCTGGTGCTGGTTCCGGTCTCACTGATCGTGCTGATCACGGTCGTCGACGTCCACTCCCCCACCAGCGTCCATCTCGGGCCGCTGCTGGTGATCGCCCCCGCTCTCGCGCCGTCGGTCGCCGGGCCCCGGACCACCGCGGCGATCGGCGCCCTCGCGGTCGCCGCGCAGGTGTGCATCGGCGTGCTGCACGGTGGACTGACCACCAGCAACCACCTCGCCCAGATCGCCGCGCTGACCGTGCTGTCCGTGCTCATCGTGCTGTTCACCGTGGTACGCGAACGCCACCACCGCCAGCTGGTCCGTGCCCAGTCGGTGTCCGAGACCGCCCAGCGCGCCCTGCTGCGCCCGATGCCGGACCGAATCGGACCGTTCCAGATCGCCTGCCGGTACCTGGCCGCCGAGGAGGAGACCCAGATCGGTGGCGACCTCTACACCGCCACCCGTGCCGACCGCACCACCCGCCTGCTGATCGGGGACGTCCGCGGCAAAGGCCTGGCCGCGGTCGGTGAGGCCGCCCTGCTGCTCAGCGCCTTCCGCCTCAACGCCGCCCACCACCCCGGCCTGCCCGACCTCGCCACCGCCCTGGACACCCACGTCCAGCGCTACCTCGTCGACTTCGCCTCCACCGGCGACGAAACCGGGGAGCACTTCATCACCGCCCTGCTCCTGGACCTGCCCGACGACAGACCCGTCGCCCACCTCACCAACTGCGGACACCCGCCGCCCCTGCTCCTGCGCCCCGGGCGAGCGCCCCAGCCGGTCGACGCCGACACCGCCCCACCGCTGGGCGCCCACCTGCGCCCGGTGGACGCGCACGCCGACCACACCGTGCCCTTCGAGGCCGGCGACACCCTGCTGCTCTACACCGACGGTGTGACCGAGGCGCGCGACGGCTCCGGCAGGTTCTATCCGCTGGCCGAGCGTGTCGCCCGCTGGACCCACTGCGCTCCGGCCGCGCTCGTCGCACACCTGTGCCGCGACCTGCTCGCCCACGCCGGCGGCCGTCTGGGCGACGACGCCGCCCTGGTCGCCGTCCACCGTACCCGGCAGCAGCACAGCGGCGGCACCCGGGGAAGGAACTGATCCCCCCGGGTCGGCACTCGAGTGCCGGCCCGGCGGGCGAAAGGGGCGGCGGAAGACGGTCAGACGGTCCGCCGGAAGGCGGTCAGCGGACCAGGCCGATGCCTCCGAACTCGACCCACTCGTACGTGAGCTGGCGCGGTGCCACCTCCGTGTCCGGTCGCCAGGTGGATACTTCCACCAGGCCCGGTTCGAGGATCTCCAGGCCTTCGAACCACTCCGCGACGTCCTTCTCCTCGCGGACCCGGCCCCAGTTCCCCTGGGTGGCCTGCGCCATGAAGTCGGTGACGGAGGAACGCACCTCAGGGTCATCGCTGACCAGCTGGCACATGAGCAACGGGCTGCCGGGGGCCAGCCGTTCACGGACCCGGCGGACCACCGCCGAGGGTCCGTCGGTCTCGCTGTCCGGGATGCAGTGGAACACCGAGTTGAACAGCACGGCCACCGGCTCCGAGAAGTCGATCAGCCGCTGGGTGTCCGGGTGCGCGAAGATCTCGTCGGTGTTGCGCAGGTCGGCGTGGATGACGGCGGTGCGCTCGTCCTGCTGCAGCAGCGCCCGGCCGTGCACCAGCACCATGGGGTCGTTGTCGACGTACACCACGTGCGTGGTGGGGTCGATGCGCTGGGCGACCTGGTGGACGTTGTCCTGGGTGGGCAGGCCGGAGCCGTGGTCGAGGAACTGCCGGATCCCGTACTCCCGGGCCAGCGTCCTGACCGCCCGCTGCAGGAAGCGGCGGTTGTTCAGGGCCAGCCGCCGGGTGCTGGGGACGACCTTGTCGAGCTCCTCCACCGCCGCGCGGTCGGCCGCGTAGTTGTCCTTGCCGCCCAGGTAGTAGTCATACATCCGTGCGGCCGTCGGCACGCTCTCGTCGATGTTCGTGGACAGCTGGTTCTCCATCGATCCCCCAGATTCCGCCATGGTCACCGCGCCAACTGGGCTGGCACGACGGAACAGTACAGCGTGGCGGACCGGCTCCCGGCCCAACCGGGGAACCCGCGCGGAGCACTCGCACCTTCTGTCCGGTCCTTCACGGAAAAACCCCAGCCGCCGAGCGTGCCGGGCGTCAATTGGCATAGGCCAAAGCACAGTTCGACAAGTCGAAACCCGAAGTCCCTTGCGAATACGCTGGGTTGGTTGACTCCACCGGCGTGAGACCGGATATTCCTCGGCCCCCTGTCACTCGTGTGCGTCCTCCTCATGCACCGGACCGCCCACCGCCCCGCGGCCGGGTTCGAGGACGTAGACGCTTTTCCTGCCGATGGCCGGTACCGGCGCGATCGGGGCGGGTGTGCATCCGCCGGCCACCGCCGTCGAGGCGGGCCGTGGCCCGTCCTCGACGAGCGGCGTCCTGCCCGGCGCCGCCTGCCGTCTGCTGCCGGCCCGACGGCGGGGGCAGTCGGCGGCTACCTCAGGTGCCGGGTGAAGAATCTTGCCGCAGCCTCCCCGGCGGACCGCGGCACGCCGGTGTGCCCGCCCATATTGGCCTCCAGGGTCTTCTCCTTGGCGCCGAAGGCGTCGAACAGGTCCAGGGCGGCCTGCCGGTCGTTCCCTTCGTCGTCCCACTGCAGCAGGACGTGCAGCGGAATGGTGACCTGGCGGGCCTCCTGGAACATGGCGCGAGGCACGAAACTCCCGGCGAAGAGACCGGCGGCCACGATGCGCGGCTCGACCACCGCCAGCCGGATGCCGATGGAGATCACTCCCCCTGAGTACCCGACCGGACCGCCGATCTCGGGCAGCGGAAGGAGGGAGTCCAGGGTGGCCCGCCATTCCGGGACCGCCCTTTCGACGAGCGGGAGGACGAGGGCGTCGACGATCTCGTCGCTGACCGGCTCGCCGGCCTCAATCGCCCGGCGCAGGTCGGCGCGGGCCTGTTCGGCGGCGGGCCAACGGGGCCGGTCACCGCTCCCGGGGAGCTCGATCGTGGCCGTGGCGAAGCCCTCCGCGGCGGAGTGGCGGGCCCGGCTCACCAGTCGGGGGTACATCGTGTGCAGTCCGCCGGGGTGGCCGAGCAGGATCAGCGGCGCCGGTGCGGACTCGGATCCGGGCGTCCACAGGATGCCGGGGATCTCGCCGAGGGTGAATTCGCGTTCGAGGACGCCGTCGTCAAGGTGCCGCTCAGAAGTGAATCGCATGGTCGTGCCTTTCGGGAGTGCGCTGCAACGGCGCTCCCGGACGACCTATCGCCCGACCGTGACCCCGGAGGGGAGCACCCATGTCGATACTGTGTCCACGGGTACCACCTCCTCGTTCTCTCGCACGGCCTCCGGGAGACTAGCAGTGGTCGCCGTGGTGCGCCCAACGGTATTTCGCGGCGGCTCGGTGGGGCCCCTACCGCGCACAGTTGCGCGCTCCGGCCGCACCGCCGTACTCCCGGCGCGCGGACGCCGGGGCCGGTGAGGGCGGTGAAACGAGGGCCCCGGCGATCGTCGTCATGGCTCCGGCGACCCGGTTCGTCCCGCGGCGGGCGGCACCGGACGGGCTGGGCGGGGAGTCGGGGAGATGAAGCGGAATTTGCTACCGCCCTCCACTGCTGCAGCTTCGGGACGTCGCACAAGAGGATGTGGAGGCTGTCGCTGGGGTGATCAGCGGCGCCGCAGGGACGGGTTGAGTAGCGAGGGCGGGGTGTCGTTCTTCTCGTGTGCGGCAAGGTCGGCACCGGGGGCGACGATGGCGTCGATCACGTCGAGTACGTCGGCGGAGAACTTGGTGTCTGCGGCGGCGAGCTGCGAGTGCAGGTGGTCCAGCGTGCGGGGGCCGACGAGCGCGCTGGTCACGCCGGGGTGCGCGGTCACGAAGCCGAGCGCGAGCTGGATCATCGTCAGGCCGGCCTCGTCGGCGACTCCGGCCAGCCGTTCGATGGCGTCGAGCCTGGCCCGGTTGGAGGGGATGGTGGTGTCGAAGCGTTGCGGCATGAACGTTGAGCGGCTGGTGGTGATTTCCCTGCCCTCGCGGATCGCGCCCGACAGCCAGCCCGAGGCCAGTGGGCTCCATACCAGGACGCCGAGCCCGTACTGCTCGGTCACGGGCAGCACATGGGTCTCGATGCCGCGCTGCAGGATTGAGTAGCTGGGCTGTTCGGTGACGTAGCGGCTCAAGTGGTGCTCCCGGGCGGCCCACTGGGCTTGCACGATGCGGTAGGCGGGAAAGGTCGAGGAGCCGAAGTAGCGGATTTTTCCCGCGCGCTGCAGGTCTGTCAACGCTGACAGAGTCTCCTCGTCGCTGGTGTTCGGGTCCCACCGGTGGATTTGGTAGAGGTCGACGTGGTCGACGCCGAGCCGACGCAGGCTGTCCTCCAGAGCGGTGACCAGCCAGCGGCGCGAGCTGCCCTGGCGATTGCGCTCGTCGCCCATCGGCATGGTCGCCTTCGTGGCCAGCACGATGTCGTCGCGGCGGCCCGCGATGGCCTTGCCCACCATCTCCTCCGACTCGCCGCCGCTGTACACGTCGGCAGTGTCGATCAGGTTGATCCCCGCCTCCAGGGCGGCGTCGACGATGGCGGTGACCTCGTCCTGGCTGGTGCGCCCGACCTTTCCGAAGTTCATCGCGCCGAGCGCGAGCGTGCTGACCTGCACACCGGTGCGGCCCAAGGTGCGGTACTGCATGACCGTGCCTCCTCATAGCGGGTGAAGCGTGGTGCATTGCATGGCTTGGTTGCCGGGCCCCTGCTCTGGCATCATGAGCAAAACGGAACCCGGTTCCGAAACAATACGGAACACGGTTCCGTTCTTGCAAGCGGCGAGCGGAAGGAGCAGTGCGGTGAACGACAGCGAAAAGGGCACAGGACAAGCAGCCCCGTCCAGGCGGAAGGACGCCCGGCGCAACCAGAAGACCCTGCTCGATGCGGCCGCCGCGGTCTTCGTCACGTCAGGCGTAGACGCGCCGGTACGCGACATCGCGGCCAAGGCCGGCGTCGGGGTGGGCACAATCTACCGCCACTTCCCGACGCGAGCGGACCTCATCATCGGCGTCTACCGGCACCAGGTCGACGCCTGCGCCGATGCCGGTCCGGCCCTGCTGGCGACCAGCCCGTCCCCGCGCTCCGCACTAGGGCAGTGGATCAACCTCTTCGTCGATTTCGTGGTGACCAAACACGGACTCGCCGCCGTGCTGCAGGCCGACAACACCGGGTTCGAGGCGCTGCATGCCTACTTCCTCGACCGCCTCCTACCCGTCTGCACCGAACTGCTCGAAGCCGCAGCCGTCGCCGGCGAGATCCGCCCCGACATCGACGCGTACCAGCTCATGCGCGGCGTCGGAAACCTCTGCATCGGCGCGGAGAGCGATCCCCGCTACGACGCACGCCGCATGGCCGAACTCCTCGTCGCAGGGCTACGCCGGCCACACCACTGACCTCGGCGACCTCGCGCGTGCGGCTCTGCCAAGAGGTCGTGCGATCGCCGCCGCCCGGATCGACCGCTGCCCTCGGCCACTTCGGCACCGCCGAGGAAGCCGCCGCCTCGGCCCTCTTCCTCATGGCCAACAACTACGTCACCGGCCAGATCATCACCATCGACGGCGGCGAAACACTCAGCTGACACCGACCCCCACCACCTGGGCTCAGACCTGAGCATGACGGCAGCGCGTACGCAGGTCTGTCCAGTGATCACAGACCGTCGCAACTCCGTGATCACCAGGACCTCTGCCCGCCTCGTCGCCAGGGACTCCCCACGCCGCCTATCTGCGCGACCTCTTATCGACAGATCCCCCCCGATCGTCACCGATTCTTCACGTCGCCGAACCCATGGGCGGTGGCGTCCGGAGCACCCGCACCGTGTGTCGGATTGAGGGGATGCCGTGCTTTTCGTCGCTGTTCTGCTGCTGCCGCTCGTGTCAGTGCTGCTGCTGGTCATGGACCGGCTGGAGGATCGTGTGCTCGGCACCGCCCCGGCGCGGCGCAGGCATGCCGGGCGCCGCGGGCATCTGCGCCTGATACCCGGCGGCCGCCAGGACGCCCCGGCCGGCGGCGGCCTTCCGGCCCGGGCCGGGCGGGGCGCGGACGCCGCCCACAGGCGGCGACGCGCCGCGTGAACCGCGTGCCGTCGCGATGGGGGCGGCCTGAACGGGAGCCGCGGCGGCCGGCCTGAACGGCGCACCGCCCCGGGCCGCGCGTCGTCGCGACGGGCGGACCCGCGAACCGTAGCGGCGGGCGGCCGGCGGCGGGCAACCCACCTGCACCACCCCGTGGGCTGCCCGCCGCCCCCGTTCGTGTGACACGCTCGGCCAGGACCGGCCCCGGACAGGGGGGCCGTCATCCTGTTCGGCACGGCGGAGAGGCAGTGGCATGCGGATCGGACTGCTCGGCACCGGCCCCTGGGCGCGGACGGTCCACGCGCCCGCACTGAGCGGGCACGGCGACCTGGAGTTCACCGGTGTGTGGGGGCGGCGCCCCGACGCTGCCAAGGACCTGGCCGAGCGGCACGGCACCCGGGCCTACGACGACGTCGACGCGCTTCTGGCCGACGTCGACGCGGTCGCCGTCGCCCTGCCACCGCAGGTGCAGGCCGGGCTCGCGGTGCGCGCCGCGCGCGCCGGATGCCACCTGCTGCTCGACAAGCCCCTCGCGGCCACCGTGCCACAGGGGCGCGCCGTCGTCGAGGCCGTCCGGCAGGCAGGCGTCGCCTCGGTCGTCTTCTTCACCACCCGCTTCCATCCCGAGCCGGCGGCCTGGATCACGGAACAGGCGGGCCGCGAGGGATGGTTCACCGCGCGGGCGCAGTGGCTCGGGGCGGTGTTCACCGGTGACAGCCCGTTCGCCGCGTCACCGTGGCGGCGGGAGAAGGGCGCCCTGTGGGACGTCGGTCCGCACGCCCTGTCGGTGCTGCTGCCGGTGCTGGGCGACGTGCGGGGGGTGACCGCCGCCGCGTACGGTCCCGGGGACACGGTGCACGTGGTCCTGGACCACGCCGGCGGGGCGTCGAGCACGCTGACCCTGAGCCTCACCGCTCCCCCGGCGGCGGCGGGAGTCACGGTGGAACTGCGGGGCGAGGCGGGGGTGGCGGCTCTTCCCGACGGCGCCGAGGGAGCGGTCCCGGCCTTCGCCCGCGCCGCCGACGCGCTGCTCGCCGCCGCCCGGACCGGGCTGTCCCACCCGTGCGACGCGGCGTTCGGACTGCGCGTCACCGAGATACTCGCGGCGGCCGAGCGCCTCCTGGGCCGCGGCACCGACTGACCGTCGGCACCCGCGGACGCCCACCACCCGGCGACGGGCCACGCCCACTGGCGCCCGCCGCCCGTCCACCGGCGGCACCCGCTGACCGCATCACCCGACGACCGGCTCGCTGTATCGACCGGCGCGCGACCCCAGAGGGTCGCCGACCCCTTACAGCTTCATCAGGCTGGCGTCGTCGACCGAGGCCGAGTGGCGGGAACGGAACAGCGACACGATGATC
>NZ_JBSFNN010000110.1:0-18257 GCF_053587115.1 Streptomyces sp. NPDC003697 | reverse complement strand
AGCTCGCTGGGCTCATAACCCAGAGGTCGCAGGTTCAAATCCTGTCCCCGCTACTCCCAACCGAGGGGCCGGCAGCAGCAGCTGCCGGCCCCTCGGTCATGGCAGGCACGGGTGACGGCAGGCTCTCGTCACCCGTGCGTGGCCGAGTCGAGGTGGGCGAACACCACCACGTTGTCCTCGTAGTCCTTCTTGGTTCGGTTGTAGGGGCCTCCGCACGTGATGAGGCGGAGCTCGGGGCCGGGGGTGTCGG
This sequence comes from Streptomyces sp. NPDC003697, assembly GCF_053587115.1. Lineage (NCBI taxonomy): Bacteria > Bacillati > Actinomycetota > Actinomycetes > Kitasatosporales > Streptomycetaceae > Streptomyces > Streptomyces sp. NPDC003697. The sequence continues at coordinate 18,007 of NZ_JBSFNN010000110.1, read as the reverse complement.
CGTAGACCTCCTTGTCGGGGAAGTTCGCCTTGCTGAAGGTGTCGACCGAATCGACCTTGAAGCGTGCGACCACACCGTCGGTACGCGTGATGTTCACGAACTGTCCGGGCTCGAGCGCCTCAAGCTGTGCGAACACCGCGGGGCCCTCGCGCGTGTCGACGTGGCCGACGACGATCGACGTGCCGCGCTCGCCGGGCGACGCACCGCCCTGGAACCAGCCGACGAGATTGTCGTCGTCCAGAGGGGGTGCCTGAAGCTGTCCCGAGTTGCTGACGGACAGCTTGGTGAACGGTGCGTTCACACCGATGTCGGGGATCGAGATCCTGGTCGGCGCGGACGGGGGCAGCGCCTTGTCGTCATGAGCCGCCGAGGTCGGTGTGGGGCTCTGCAGAAGCGGGGTCTGCGGGATGTCCGGGGTGGACGTGGTGGCCCGGGCGAGGGTCCGGTTCGGCAGGCCCTCCACCGGGCTGTCCAGGGACTGGTGGATGAGCAGCGCGCCCAGGGCCACCGCTGCCGCCGGCCAGAACAGGTGGTTCCGGCGAGGCCGTGTGGCGGGCTTGGTTCCGGACTGCTCCGTCTGCGGCGGCTGCGAGGAGGCCATGCGCGGTGCCTTTCATGAACGGGTGACCGTGGCCAGGCGGACGGTGAGGAGTGTGCGCGGCCGCTGTCGCGGTCTTTGCCATCCCCCGGGGGTGGCAAAGACCGCGACGTTACAGCGTTCTGGCCGGCAGCGAGGTGCTCAGGCCGCGGAGGTGTTCGAGGCGCTGCGGCGCCGCAGCATGTACGCTCCCGCTCCGACGCCGCCGAGCACCAGGGCGGCTCCCAGGCCGAGGCTGCCGGCGGAGTCCGCCAGACCGCCGCCGCCGGCGTGGACGCCGCCACGCGGCCTGCCACCCCGGTCCTCGCCCTCGTCACCGCAGCCGTCGCCCCTGCCGGAGCAGCCGCCGTCGTCGCCATGACCGCCCTCGTCGCCCCGGCCACCCTCGTCGCCCCGGCCACCCTCGTCGCCGCGACCGCCCCCGCCACCACGGCCACCTTCATCGCCGCGGCCGCCGTCGTCACCGCGACCGCCCTCGGTGCCCGCCAGGGCCAGCGCGCCGCCACCGGCGTGGACGCCGCCGTGCGGCCTCCCGCCCTCGTCACCGCAGCCGTCGCCCCTGCCGGAGCAGCCACCGTCGTCGCCGCGGCCACCCCCGTCACGGCCGCCTCCGTCGCGGCCACCGTCCCCACCGCGGCCACCTTCACCGCCGCGGCCGCCGTCCTCACCGCGACCGCCCTCGGTGCCCGCCAGGGCCAGCGCGCCGCCACCGGCGTGGACGCCGCCGTGCGGCCTCCCACCCCGGTGCCCGCCCTCGTCACCGCAGCCGTCGCCCCTGCCGGAGCAGCCGCCGTCGTCGCCGCGGCCACCCCCGTCACGGCCACCCTCGTCGCCCCGGCCACCTTCGTCCCCGCGGCCGTTGCCCTGGGAATCCTCTCCGTGGGAGTCCTCGCCGGATCCGCCGCGGTCGGCGACCACTCCCTGCGAGGCCGTCGGCGCGGACATGCTCAGCGCGCCGGCGACGGGGGCGGAGAGAGCCACGGTTGCGGAGATCGCGGCGGCGGTGAACAAAGTACGCGTGATACGCATGGGCGTTCCTTCCGTCACGACTGCGAGAGCCGGCACTGTGCCGGGCTCACTCGGGATCGCAGTGGCGACTTGATCACCCTCCACGCAATCGGCACGTCCGACCACCGGAGCGCCGCATTCGGGCTACCGTGCCTTTCCGCTTCCCGGCCTTGTCGGGCCGTCAGGACGTGGCCCGACGACCCATCAGACGGCACCGCGGGACGTCACACTCAGGGACGAGGCCCGAGGGCGGCGGCCGCGGGGCGCCCGGGGGCACGGTCCGTCCCGGCGCCCGGGTCATGGCTGGTGAAGGCGGGGATCTGGCCGGGCTCCCCTGCCGGTGCTCGACGGCCGGTGAGATGACGGCCCGCCGCCAGATGGCGCAGCGGCCACTTCCCGCTCGCCGTCCCCGTTGCCGAGGAAGGTGCCGCCCGCCGGGGTATATCCGAAAGGGTTGCGTCCGGCCTTCTCCGCCCTGGGGCGATCCGGGCGCTGCACGGACCCGACGCTCCGTCATGGTGACCGTTGCCGCGCGGCAGCGGTCACCGGTGCGTACGGCCGGAAGCGGCAGCGGGCCTGCGGGACGACGGCCCCGCCACCGGCTCCGCGGCACCGGCGCCCGGTGGAAACACCGTCAGCGCGCCGCCGGCCCGCCGAGCCGGGCGGCGCCTGTGCCCGGGACCGGAGCAAGCGGTTTCAGCCCGCGAGTTGGGCCGGGTCGGCTGTCGGTGCGGAGTGCGCGGGACGCCGCGCCGGGCAGTCCGGCCCCGGTCCCGGTCTCCGCACGACGTCGGCGGGGGTGGCGCGGTGGGCGCAGACGCCGCAGGCGTGTGGACAGGGGTCCGGCCCCGCCCTGGCCGTCAGGGCGGGGCCGGAGCCCGTCGTGCGGGGACGCCTCACCCGACCTCGACGAGCAGGTCGCCCCCCTCCACCTGCTGGATGCGGTTGATGGCCAGCCTGCCCACCGTGCCGGACCGGGGGGCGGTGATCGCGGCCTCCATCTTCATCGCCTCGATGGTGGCCACGGTGGCGCCTGCCTCCACCTGGTCGCCCTCGGCGACCGCGAGCGTCACCACTCCGGCGAACGGTGCCGCGACATGTCCCGGATTGCTCCGGTCCGCCTTCTCCGTCGCCGGGACGTCGGAGGCCGCGGCGGCGTCGCGCACCTGGATGGGCCGCAGTTGACCGTTCAGGGTGGACATCACGGTGCGCATGCCGCGTTCGTCCGCCTCGCCGACGGCCTGCAGCTCGATGAGCAGCCGGACCCCGGGTTCCAGGTCGACGGCGTACTCCTTGGCGGGCCGCAGCCCGTAGAAGAAGTCCTTGCTGTCGAGCACGCTGGTGTCACCGTAGGCCTGGCGGTGCGTCTCGAAGTCGCGCGTCGGCCCGGGGAACAGCAGCCGGTTGAGCGTCGCGCGCGGGGACTTGCGCAGGCCCGTGCGGTCCTCGTCGGTCAGCTCCGCCACCGGCCTGGCCTGCGCGCGGCCCTGGAGCGCCTTGGTGCGGAACGGTTCCGGCCAGCCGCCCGGCGGCGTTCCCAGCTCGCCGCGCAGGAAGCCGATCACGGAGTCGGGGATGTCGAACCGGTCCGGCGTCGCCTCGAAGTCCTCCGGCGTCACCCCCGCGCCGACCAGGTGCAGGGCGAGGTCGCCGACCACCTTGGACGACGGGGTGACCTTGACGAGGCGGCCCAGGATGCGGTCGGCGGCGGCGTACATCGCCTCGATCTCCTCGAAGCGGTCCCCGAGGCCGAGGGCGACCGCCTGGGTACGCAGGTTGGACAGCTGACCACCCGGGATCTCGTGGTGGTAGACGCGTCCGGTGGGCGAGGCCAGGCCTGCCTCGAACGGCGCGTAGATCTTGCGCACGCTCTCCCAGTACGGCTCCAGGTCGCCGACGGCCTTCAGGTCCAGGCCGGTCGGCCGCTCGGAGTGGTCGGTGGCGGCGACGATCGCCGACAGCGACGGCTGGGAGGTGGTGCCCGCCATCGAGGCGACGGCGCCGTCCACCGCGTCCGCGCCGGCCTGGACGGCGGCGAGGTAGGTGGCGAGCTGGCCGCCCGCGGTGTCGTGGGTGTGCAGGTGCACCGGTAGGTCGAACTCGCGGCGCAGCGCCGACACCAGCGTCGCGGCGGCCGGGGCGCGCAGCAGGCCGGCCATGTCCTTGACGGCCAGGACGTGTGCGCCGGCGGCCACGATCTGCTCGGCCAGTCGGAGGTAGTAGTCGAGGGTGTACAGGCGCTCCGACGGGTCGGAAAGGTCGGCGGTGTAGCACAGGGCGACCTCGGCGATCGCCGCCCCCGTCTCGCGCACGGCGTCGATGGCGGGGCGCATCCGGCCGACGTCGTTGAGCGCGTCGAAGATCCGGAAGATGTCGATACCGGTGGCGGCGGCCTCCTGGACGAAGGCGTCGGTGACCTCCGTCGGGTACGGGGTGTAGCCGACGGTGTTGCGGCCGCGCAGCAGCATCTGCAGGCAGACGTTGGGCACGGCCTCGCGCAGGGCCGCCAGGCGTTCCCAGGGGTCCTCGGCCAGGAAGCGCAGGGCGACGTCGTAGGTGGCGCCGCCCCAGCACTCCAGGGACAGCAACTCGGGCAGCGTCCGCGCCACGACCGGGGCCACGGCGAGGAGGTCCTTGGTGCGCACCCGGGTGGCGAGCAGCGACTGGTGCGCGTCGCGGAAGGTGGTGTCGGTGACGCCGAGGGTCCGCGACTCGCGCAGCCCGCGGGCGAAGCCTTCCGGGCCGAGCTGCACGAGCCGCTGCCGGGAACCCGCGGGCGGCTCGCCGGCGGGCAGCGGCGGCAGCTTGGTCACCGGGTCGGTCAGCTCGGGGCGTTCGCCGTGGGGCTTGTTGACGGTGACGTCGGCGAGGTAGGTGAGCAGCTTGGTGCCGCGGTCGGCGGAGTGGCGGGCGGTCAGCAGGTGCGGCCGCTGTTCGATGAACGACGTGGTGATCCGCCCGGCCCGGAAGTCGGGGTCGTCCAGCACGGCCTGCAGGAAGGGGATGTTGGTGGCGACGCCGCGGATGCGGAACTCGGCCACGGCGCGCCGGGCCCGGCCGATCGCGGCCGTGAAGTCGCGGCCCCGGCAGGTGAGCTTGACGAGCATCGAGTCGAAGTGCGCGCTGATCTCCGTACCCGCGTGGGTGGTTCCGCCGTCCAGCCGGATGCCGGAGCCGCCCGGGGAGCGGTAGGCGCTGATCCTGCCGGTGTCGGGGCGGAAGCCGTTGGCCGGGTCCTCGGTGGTGATGCGGCACTGCAGGGCGGCCCCGCGCAGGGTGACGGTGTCCTGGGCGAGCCCCAGATCCGCGAGGGTCTCACCGGCGGCGATGCGCATCTGCGCCTGCACCAGGTCGACGTCGGTGACCTCCTCGGTGACCGTGTGCTCGACCTGGATGCGGGGGTTCATCTCGATGAACACGTGGTGGCCGTCGCGGTCGAGCAGGAACTCGACGGTGCCCGCGTTGCGGTAGCCGATCTCGCGGGCGAACCGTACCGCGTCGGCGCAGATCCGCTCCCGCAGCGCCGGATCGAGGTTCGGTGCCGGCGCGAGCTCGATCACCTTCTGGTGGCGGCGCTGGAGCGAGCAGTCCCGCTCGAAGAGGTGGATGACGTCGCCCTGCCCGTCGGCGAGGATCTGCACCTCGATGTGGCGCGGGTCGACGACGGCCTTCTCCAGGAAGACGGTGGGGTCGCCGAAGGCGGACGCCGCCTCGCGGGAGGCCGCCTCGATGGACTCGCGCAGCGTCGCCGGGTCCTCGACCCGCCGCATGCCGCGTCCGCCGCCGCCCGCGACCGCCTTGACGAACACGGGGAAGCCGATGTCGTCGGCAGCGCGGACCAGGGTGTCGACGTCGGTGGAGGGCGCCGAGGAGCCGAGCACCGGCACACCGGCGGCCCGGGCGGCCGCCACCGCGCGGGCCTTGTTCCCGGTGAGTTCCAGCGTGCCGGCGTCCGGCCCGACGAACGTGATGCCCGCCGCCTCGCAGGCACGGGCCAGCTCCGGGTTCTCGGACAGGAACCCGTACCCCGGGTAGACGGCGTCGGCTCCCGCCCGGCGTGCCGCGCCGACGATCTCCTCCACGGAGAGATAGGCCCGCACCGGGTGCCCCGGCTCGCCGATCTCGTACGCCTCGTCGGCCTTCAGCCGGTGCAGCGAGTTGCGGTCCTCGTGCGGGAAGACCGCAACGGTCCGCGCGCCCAGCTCGTAGCCGGCGCGGAACGCGCGAATCGCGATCTCGCCACGGTTGGCGACCAGCACCTTGCGGAACATTCTGGATCCCTTCGGCCTGCCGGTGACGAGGACCATCGTGTCCGCGACGCCTCCGTAACGCCATGTGAGCCGGGCCACTGGCCCGGTGTGACGCGGACCGGCCGACGGGCCGCGCGGTGGCCGCACGGGGGTGGCGCCCGCGCGGGCGGGCCGGCCGCCGTTGTGTCACGGCTGTCGCCGGACGCCCGCGGGATTGTCCGTGATCGGTAACCGACGGATCCTCCCGCGCTCCGCCTCCGTCCTGACGGGTGCGCAGATCACCGGGACGGCGAGGAAAGAGGGGCGGACATGACGAGGCGTGGCGGACGGGGTTGGCACGGCCGGGTACTCGCGGCGGCGCTCGGCGTGACGGCGGTCGCGGCCGCCGCGTCGGTGTGGACGGCGCAGGCCGACACCGTCGCGGGGGGTCAGGCCGGAGCGGGCGTCTCGCGGCCCTCCGCACCGGGCGGCGGAGAACACCGCCCCGCGGGAACGCCGGTGCCGGCGGACATCGCGCACGCCTCGGACCGCGGCGCCCGCGGCGTCAACATCACCGTCGACGACGGACCGGACCCGGTCTGGACGCCCCAGGTGCTGCGGGTGTTGCGGGAGAACGGGGTGAAGGCCACGTTCTGCATGGTGGGCACCCAGGCGCAGGCGCACCCGGACCTGGTCAAGGCGGTCGTGGCGGCCGGACACCGGCTCTGCGACCACACCGTGTCGCACGACACCACCATGGACACCCGGTCCGAGGCCTATCAGTCCCAGCAGATCCTGGACGCCGAACGCATGATCACCGAGGCGTCCGGAGGGGTCCGGCCGCTGTACTACCGGGCCCCGGGAGGTGCGTTCACCCCGTACAGCCGCCGGCTCGCCGCGTCGCGGGGCATGCGGCCGCTGGGCTGGAACGTCGACTCCAGGGATTTCGAGCGGCCCGGCACGCAGGCCCTGGTCGCCACCGTCAGGAACGAGATCTCCAACGGCCCGACCGTCCTCTTCCACGACGCGGGCGGAGACCGCTCCCAGACGGTGGCCGCGTTGCGCGAGGTCCTGCCGTGGCTGAGGGAGCAGGGTTACTCGTTCGGTTTCCCGGTTCGGTGAGTCCGGGCCCGCGGCGGTGTGTCACGGCCGGCCCGGGTGCGGTCACAGGTGGGAGAGCCCGAAGGAGACCAGGAAGCCGAAGGCGATGATCAGGCCGAGAGCCAGACGGGTCTCCTCGAACGCCTCCGGGATCATGGTGTCCGCGACCATGGCCAGGATGGCACCCGCCGCGACGGCCGTCACCGCGGCCACCACGGCCGGGGACAGGCCGCCGATGACGGCGTACCCGAGCAGCGCGGAGAGCGCGCTGGCCACCGCGATCGAACCCCACACGCCGAACACGTAGCGCGACCCGCGTCCCGCCGCGCGCATGCCCGCCGAACTGGACAGCCCCTCGGGCACGTTGCTGATGAACACGGCCGCCACCGTCACCAGGCTCACCGCGCCGCCGTCGAGGAGGCTCACGCCGATGACCGCCGACTCCGGGACGCCGTCCAGCAGCGCGCCGAGTGCCAGGGCGCTGCCCGATCCCGCCCGCTGCTCCTCGGACGGCTGCTGCGCCCGGTGACCGGACCGCTTGCGGTGCCGGGCACCACGGCGGGCCAGCCACACGTTGCCGCCCGTGTAGGCCGCGGCCCCGAGGAACGTGCCGACCGCCGTCGGCATCAGGCCCGCCTCCTTGTTGGCTTCCTCGAGCAGTTCGAAGGAGACGGCGGACAGCAGGACCCCGGCGCCGAAGGCCATCACGTACGCGATCACGCGTTGCGGTACCCGTACCAGATAACCGAGCACCGCCCCCACCAGGAGAGCCGATCCGGCGAGCAGTCCCCATCCGCCGGCGACCAGAGCTTCCTTCATGTTCCCTGCGTACCCCGTGGGCCACTTTTCATGATCCCGCGGGCCCCGCGCCGCGGATCAGCGGTGGCCCTTTCCTGGTGCCCGGGCCGGCTTCCGCGCGTCGCGGGGCCCGGCATGGGCGTGAGCGGCCCCGGCCGCCTTCCCGGCCCGGGCCGGGGCCGCCTTGCCTGCCGGGGCCTTGTGCCGGGCGGTGCCGCCCCGCTGCTCGCCGGGTGGCGTCCGGCGTACCGCGGCCCGGGCCCCGGCCTCGGTCATGCCGGTGTCGTCGGCCGGCGCCCGGCGGGTGGAGCGAGACGGCCCGGACGCCGAACCGGAGCCGGACCCGGGCGTGTTCGGGCCGGCCGCGGCCGACCTCGGCGCGGTCTCGGGGGAGGCGGAGCCGGAGGGCGGCTGGGCCAGTTCGGAGGTGGGCCTGCCGGAGCCGGCCCCTTCGTCGCCGTGGCCGCCGGTGCCCGGGGTCATGGCGAGGGTGGCTCCCAGCGCCGCCGAGAGCGCGGTGAGGGCGGTGCCCACCGCGAGGCGGCGCGCGTGTGCCGTCCTGCCGGTGTGCCGGGCCCGGCTGCGCCGCGTCTCGGTGTCAGCCCGCTCGGAGAAGGTGGTGACGGGGGCGACGGAGGACAGCGCGGCGTCCGGTACGGCGTACAGGGGTGCGGAGCACAGGGCGGACAGCGTCCCGGCGCAACTCGAGGCGTCGGGCCGCTCCGCCTCGTCCTGAGCCGTCATGGCGCGCAGGAGACGGGCCAGGGCGGGCGGCAGCGAGTCCGGGAGGACGGGCGGCCGGTGCATGCGCGCCACGGCCGCCTCCAGCGGGGTGCCCTCGTACTCCAGGCACCCCTTCAGGCATTCGAGCAGGAGCAGGCCGAGGGCGTAGATGTCGGCGGCCGGCCGGACCTCACGGCCCATGACCTGTTCCGGCGCCAGATAGGCGGCGGTTCCGATCAGGACGTCGGAGGCGGTGTGGTGAGTGGCGTTCACCAGCCGGGCGATGCCGAAGTCCGCGAGGTGGGGGGCGCCGGACGCGTCCAGCAGGACGTTCGACGGCTTGATGTCGCGGTGCACGATGCCTGCGTCGTGCACATGGGCGAGCGCCCGCGCGAGAGCGGCGCCGAGTTCGGCGACGCGTCGGGGGGACAGCGGCCCGGCCGCGAGACATTCGCGCAACGTCCGCCCCGCGACCAGCTCCATGACGAGGTAGGCGCGTCCCTGGTGCCTTCCGGCGTCGTAGACGGTCACCAGCCCGGGGTGCTGGAGGCGCGCGAGGAGGAGGGCCTCCTCGGCGAACCGGCGTTCCAACTCGGGGTCGGCGCCCGCCCGGAAGATCTTGACGGCGACCCGCCGTCCGAGGCGGACGTCGACCCCCTCGTAGACGTCGGCGGCACCTCCTCGGCCGATACCGGCGCCCAGCTGGTACCGGCCACCTACGGTCTCGGCGGACAGCCGCTGCGTCGGCGGGAAGTCTGTTGGGGGGCCGTTCATGCGTCTCTCCGTTACTGTCACCGCGAGCAATGCCGGCCATCGACGCCGTGTGGCCCGGGTACCCGCTCGAGCGGCAGGCACCCAGGCCGTTTTGGCGGCCGGTGTCCGCGCGCTCAGTAACCGGCGGCCGCGTGCTCGGTCGTACCGGCGTGCCGCCGGTGTCCACGTGGTGACGGTGCACCGCTTCGGAGCCGGCAATCGGGCCGGCCGGAGACGCGGTCGGCCGACCGGGCCGCCTGCGAGCGCGACCCGGTGGCCCGAGTACGGACGTGCGGTGCTGGGGTGGGAGGACTCAGCAGTTGATGTACATCATCTCCAGCCGCTCGAACGACTTGCCGCGGGGGGCCTGCAGCCGCACCGGTGAGGAGTCGCCCTTCGGGCCCGCCCAGTCGCTGTCGACGTGGCCGCCGCCGCGGACCTGGCCGCGCACGTAGGGGCAGCGCCCGTCGGCTTTGGTGTCGTGGACCGTCCCGATGACCTTCGTGTTGTAGTTGCACCACTTGCCGTTGGCGTAGCCCTGGCGGCTGGAGACGGACCAGTTGTTGGTGCAGGAGTCCGCCGCCGGCGCGCCGGGGGCGGCGGTCGCCGCCGGGGCGAGGGCGACGGTGCCGCCCAGCAGGGCGGTCGTGGCCAGGGCCAGGGCAAGGCACTTGCGTGTACTCATGGATCCGATTCCCCTCGTCGGATGCCGTGCCGGTGGTCAGCCGGCGCCGGCGCGATCCCGGACTGTGCGGGACGCCCGACAGGACGCGCGTCCCGCGCCCTGTCGAAACTAGGACCGTGGCGTCCGGTGGGCACGCGGTTCCCGGTCGCGTTACCCGAAAGACTGAAAGGCGGTCAGCCGCCCGCTGTGCTACACGCGTTTTCCCAGCCGGGTCAGGGCCTCGTCCGTCAGGCGGTAGACCGTCCACTCGTCCTGCGGGCGGGCGCCCAGAGCCTCGTAGAAGCCTATGGCGGGACGGTTCCAGTTCAGGACCGACCACTCCAGGCGTTCGTAGCCGCGGTCCACGCAGATCCGGGCCAGCTCGGTCAGCAGCGCCTTGCCGTGACCGCCTCCGCGCGCCTCGGGGCGGACGTACAGGTCCTCCAGGTAGACGCCGTGCACGCCACGCCAGGTCGAGAAGTTGAGGAACCACAGCGCGAAGCCCACTACCTCGCCGTCCGCGTCCTCGGCGACGTGTGCGAAGGCCGCGGGGTGCTCGCCGAACAGCGCCTGGGCGAGCTGCTCCCGCGTCGCCCGCACCTCGTCGAGCGCCTTCTCGTACTCGGCCAGCTCACGGATCAGGGTGTGGAGGGCGGGGACGTCGGCGGGTGTCGCGGTGCGGATCATGAGCGCAGTGTCACACACGCCCCGCGGTGCGCCGGAGCCGCCCCCGCGTCGCCGCGCGGGCCCCTGGTGTGCCCCGGCGGGATGTCATGCCCCGGGTCTCCACGGTCCCCCGGGTGGCTCGCCGGCATGGCGGCTCGCCGGGCGGCACGGCTCACCCCCCGCGCGTCGAACCCCTTGATCGCGACCGCGGCAGACGGTTCAATGCCCCTCACCCCCACAGGAGAACACCCGTCCCGCTCGTCGAAGGGGTTCTTCTTGACCGCCGTACGCGCCACCGCCGTCACCGCAGCGGCCTGCGCCGCCGTGCTCGCCACCGCGACGCCCTCCTCCGCGATCAACTCCTACAACGCCGCGCCCGCGCCCGAACGCACCGAGGTCGGCGCGCTCGTGGCGACCTGGGACGACGACAGCGATCCGGCGACCCCTGACCGGGTCGACTGGGTCTGCTCCGGCACGATGATCGACGCGGACACGTTCCTGACCGCCGCGCACTGCACCACTGACTGGCCGGACGACGTCAGGTTCTACGTCTCGCTCGACCAGGACGTGCAGGCGGGGCTGGACGCCGCCGCGCGGACGCACCCGGGAGATCCGGCCGCCCAGGCGGGCGCGGTCGCCGTCGAGGGCACCGCCCGCACCCACCCCGGCTATCCCGGCCCGTCCGCGGACACCCACGACATCGCGGTGATCGAACTGCCCGCCGCGAAGGTCGCCTCCCGCTGGTCCTTCACGCCCGCCACGCTGCCGTCCGCGAACGAGCTGGGCACTCTCGGATCGCAGCGGCTGAACTCCGCCGACTGGCTGGTGGCCGGCTACGGCACGCAGGAAGCGGTCAACGGACCGGGTGGACAGACCCATCCGGGCGGCGGCGTCCGGATGAAGGCGCCCCTGAGCTTCAACGCTCTCAACAATGCCTGGGTCCGCCTGGCCATGACCGCGCCGCAGGGCAACGGCGGCGCCTGCTACGGCGATTCCGGCGGGCCGAACTTCGCGGTCCTGGGCGGACGGAGGGTCCTCGTGGGCACGACCATCACCGGCGACAGCCCGTGCTACGCCACGAACGTCGCCTACCGGCTGGACACCTCCGGCGCGCGGGCGTTCCTGTCGCCGTTCGTGAAGCTGCCGTAGGAAGCGGCTCTCGCCCGGCGGCGCTCGAACGCGACGGCGGCCAGGGGGGTGAGCACTCCCCCGCGGCCGGGTCCCGGCGCGGCTTTCGGGTACCGCCCACCGGCCGGGCCGTGGGCGAGAGCGGGGCCGCCGATGCCGGAGCGGGCGGTCGGGGCCGCCCAGCCGGCCGGGCACCGGGCGACGGCGCCCGGCCGGAGCGGCGGCCCACCATGTGCCGGGCGGGATGCGGGAACAGCGATCGGAACTCACCGTTCCGCCATCAGGGTGTCATGCACCTTCCAAGTCGACGTCGTGCGGAGCCACTCCAATGCAAGCGGCAACCGTCTCGACAGGGAGGCCCGGATGACACCCGCATCCCGCCCGTCACACCCGACCCCGGAACTCCGCGCGGCCGCCCGCCACTTGGGCCGCCGACGCTTCCTGACCCTCACCGGCGCGGCCGCCGCGCTCGCGCTCACGGTGAACCTCCCCGCGTCCGGCACCGCCGCCGCGGCCGAACTCGACCCGGCGAAACTCACCGAGGACCCCTTCACCCTCGGCGTGGCCTCCGGCGACCCGCTGCCCGGCTCGGTGCTGCTGTGGACGCGGCTCGCCCCCGCGCCGCGCCGGGCCGACGGCGGGCTGCCGGCCCGGCGCGTCCCCGTGCGCTGGGAGCTGGCCCGTGACGAGGGATTCCGTCACGTGCTGCGGCGGGGCACGACCGTCGCCCACCCCGAGTTCAATCACGCCGTGCACGTCGAGGCCGGCGGCCTGGACGAGAACCGCGTCTACTACTACCGCTTCAGAGCCGGCAGCTGGATCAGCCGGACCGGCCGTACCCGCACCGCCCCCGGACAGGGCAGCGCGGTCTCCGCGCTCTCCTTCGGCCTGGTCTCCTGCCAGCGCTACGACCAGGGCTACTACACCGCCTACCGGCACCTCGCGGAGGACGACGTCGACGTCGTCCTCCACCTCGGCGACTACCTCTACGAGTACGCCGTCAACTCGACGGGCGGGGCGCGCGGCTACGCCCCCGGCACCGTGCCGGACGTGCACAACCACGAGACGGTGACCCTGGAGGACTACCGGCTCCGCTACGGGCTGTACAAGTCGGACCCGGACCTCGCGGCCGCGCACGCCGCCCACCCCTTCGTCGTCACCTGGGACGACCACGAGACGGAGAACAACTACGCCGACGACGTGTCGGAGAAGGACGACCCCACCGGGGAGTTCCTCCTGCGCCGGGCCGCCGCGTACCGGGCCTACTGGGAGAACATGCCCCTGCGCCGCCCCCAGCTGCCCGACGGGCCCGACCTGAGGCTGTACCGCCGCCTGCACTGGGGCCGCCTCGCGCAGTTCGACGTGCTGGACACCCGTCAGTACCGGTCCGACCAGGCCTACGGGGACGGCTGGCAGTACCCGGGGCCCGAGTCCGAGGAGCCGTCGCGCACCCTGACCGGCGACGCCCAGGAGCGCTGGCTCGTCGAGGGCTGGCACCGCTCGCGCGCCCGGTGGAACGTGGTGCCCCAGCAGGTCACCTTCTCCCAGCGCCGGAACACCACCGCCGCGCCCTCCAGGGTCTCCATGGACTCCTGGGACGGCTACCCGGCCTCCCGCGAGCGGGTCCTGGCCGGGGCCGAGGCGGCCGGCGTCGACAACCTCATGGTCCTGACGGGCGACGTGCACGTGCACTACGGGTTCGACATCAAACGCGACTTCGACGACCAGGACTCGCGGACCATGGGCACGGAGGTCGTCACCACGTCGATCACCAGCGGCGGCGACGGCTCGGCGAAGCCGTCCGACTGGGCCGCCTACCGGGCCGCCAACCCGCACATGCGGTTCTACGACGGCCGGCGCGGCTACGCGACGGTGCGGCTCGGCCGGGAACTGGCCCGCGTGGACTACAAGACGCTGCCGCACGTCACCAGCCCGGGCGCGCCGCTCACCACGGCCGCCTCCTTCGTCACCGAGGTGGGCGACCAGGGACTGAAGCCGGCGTGACGACGCCCGGCTCCCGGGGGCGGCCGGTTCCCGCCCCGGGCCCGCCGGGGGCCGGGACCGGGGACGTGCGGGGGCGGTGCGGCAGGGCGGCACACGCGTGCGGATGACGGCTGCTGGGGTGCAGGGGCTCAGTGCGACAGGTGCGGCGCGTGAGAGCCTGCGGACCCGATCAGGCGCGAAGTTAAATTACTGAACCGTAACCTACTCGCGGGTACCGTCGGTAACCGCAGGTCGTCTACGGTCTGGTCAGCCCACTTCCCCACGGCGTGAGGGAGCCCGGTGGGACGACCGCGCGCCCTCACGCCGCCGGTTCCCCGTGCCCAGGGCGACTTCCGGCCGCCCGGGGCACGGAGACCGCCTCTCCTGCCGGCCGCATCCCAGGGGGTTCCCCATGCCCGCGCGCAGACGTCTGGTCGCCATAGCAGTCTCCGCCGCCGCCTGTCTCGGCAGCCAGGCCCTACCGGCCACCGCAGCCACGGGCCCGGCCCCCGTGGTCTCCCGGGGCGTCACCATTCCCGCCTTCTACAACCCGCCCGAGACGCTGCCCGCCGCGGACGGCGCCGTGATCCGCAGCGAACCGCTGCGGCTGGCCCTGAGCCTGCCCGTCATCGGCGGTCCGCTGCCGGGACGGGCCACCCGGCTGATGTACAAGTCGACCGACGCGGGCGGGCAGCCGGTCGCCGTCACCGGCGCCTACATCGAACCCAGGGCGCCCTGGAGGAGCCGCGGAGCGCGCCCCCTGGTCGTCGTCGCACCGGGCACCATGGGGCAGGGCGACCAGTGCGCCGCCTCCATGGGCCTGGAGCACCCGCTGATGTTCAACGGCCGGACCGTGTCCGTCGGTTACGAGGATCTGTCGGTCTACCGGCTCCTGGCCGAGGGCGCCGCGGTCGTGGTCACCGACTACGTCGGCCTCGGCGCCACGGACCGCCTGCACACCTACGTCAACCGGGTCGACGAGGCCCACGCCGTCCTCGACGCGGCCCGCGCCGCCCGCTCCCTGGAGGGGTCCTCGGTCACCCGGGCCTCACGCGTCGGACTGTTCGGCTACAGCCAGGGCGGCGGCGCCACCGCCGCCGCGGCCGAACTCCAGCCCGCCTACGCCCCCGACGTCCCCCTCGCGGGCACCTACGCGGGCGCGCCGCCCGCGAACCTGACCGAGGTCACCGAAGCCATCGACGGCACCGAACTCGCGGGCGCCCTGGGCTGGTCCCTGAACGGCTTCCTGCAGTCCGAACCCGATCTGGAACCCCTGGCGAACGCCCATCTCAACGCCGTCGGCAAGGCCGCCCTGGCGGACCTGTCCACGATGTGCATCGGTGACTCCCTCCTCCGCTACGGCTTCGCGCGCAGCACGAGGTGGACGACGGACGGGAAGTCGATCGGCGACATCATCCGCGCCACGCCCGAACTCACGGCCTTCCTCGACGGCCAGCGCATCGGCAAGCTGAAGCCGGCCGGCCCCGTCCGGGTGGCCACCGGCACCAGCGACGACCTCGTCCCCCATGCGCAGTCCCGCCGGCTCGCCGTCGACTGGTGCCGCGAGGGCGCCGACGTCACCTACCGGGCCGTGCCCCTGCTCGACGTCGGCAGCGCTCTGATCAACCACGTCGGCCCACTGCTGGTGGACCAGGGCAGCGCCGTCTCCTGGCTGACCGACCGCCTCGCCGGAAAGCCGGCCAGGTCCAACTGCTGGACCATGCCCCTCCAGCCCTGAGGGGCCGTCACCCGCCGGGCGCGGGGGTCCCCCACGCCCGGCGCGGGCGCGGCGTCACCGCGTCAGTCCGGCCGCGAGCACCGCGCCCAGTTCCCAGCACGCTTCCAGGTCGGCCTTGCCGGGTTCACCGGTGACGCTCACCGCCTCGGCGGCACGGCGCCAGCCGAGGCCCGTCGTGACCGTCTCGATGCCGCGCACGGCCCCGGTCACGTCGTTGCCCCCGTGCACGTAGTACCCGAAGGGCCGGCCCCGCGTCTCGTCCAGGCAGGGGTAGTAGACCTGGTCGAAGAAGTGCTTCAGGGCCCCGGACATGTAGCCGAGGTTGGCCGGGGTGCCGAGCAGGTACCCGTCGGCGGCCAGTACGTCGGACGCCGATGCCGACAGCGCGGCCCGCCGAACGACCCGGACGCCCTCGATGTCGGGATCGGTCGCGCCCGAGACGACGGCCTCGAGCATCGCCTGGCAGTTCGGTGAGGGCGTGTGATGCACGATCAGCAGAGTAGCCACGTCCGAACTCTCCCCCGGTGTCCCCTCCGACGGCAAACCGCGTGCGCGGCCCGGGCGGGGCGGGCCGCCGTTCCCGCGGGCCCGGCCGGGGCGGACCGCCGGGCGCGGGTCCTTTGCCGGCCGGTGATGTGACGGACGCTTCGGGGAACGCGTTCGGTCCAGGGCCGGTCGCGTCGGCGGCCTCGCCGTCCGCAGGCGCGGCGGGGAACGCGTTCGCACAGGCCCCGGGGGCTGTCCCGTCGTCCCGGTGGAACAGCGCGCGCCGCCGGACGCGGTGCGCCGCAGGGCGAGAGTCGTCCTCGTTCCGGGGGTGCGCGGGCGAACCGGCAACGCGGCGCGGTGCCGTGGCCGTCGTCGTGCGCCCGCCGGGGATCACGGGACAGCCCTTAGGCTCAGGGAGCCGGCGTGGCCGTGTCGCCGGCCGCGTACGGCGGACGTGCTGCCGGCCGGGCGCCGCGGACGGAGGGAGACGGGTGAGCGAGCAGCAGGGCCGCGACTGGACGCGCATGACTCCGGGGGACTTCGACCGGGAGGAGCCGCTGCGTCTGGCGGTGGGCACCG
Source organism: Streptomyces sp. NPDC003697 (assembly GCF_053587115.1). Taxonomy (NCBI): domain Bacteria; kingdom Bacillati; phylum Actinomycetota; class Actinomycetes; order Kitasatosporales; family Streptomycetaceae; genus Streptomyces; species Streptomyces sp. NPDC003697. The sequence goes on along the minus strand of NZ_JBSFNN010000110.1, from coordinate 1,550 downwards.
GGCCCGCCGTGATACCGGCCGAGCCGGACGAGTGCGGCACGGACCCGCTGTTCGGCGACGAGCCGCCCGCACCCCGCTCACGCGGCCGGGCGAAGCGTCCGCCCGCGCCGCTCCAGGAGGCACTGTTCTGAGAGGGGGTGGCCGCTCGGCGCCGCGCGCGGCGGCCCCTGGGCCCTGCCGTGGAACTCGCGTCGTCGCCCGAACGACGGCCCCGCGGGCCCGGCGCGGCGCCGGGGACCCCAAAAATGTTGTGGCCCGGCGCCGCGGGTGCCACCATGCCCGGCAGTGGCCGTCGCAGGGGGAGGCAGCATCGTGGGTGGCAACGCGGATCAGTGCCGTCCGGCCTCGGCGGTGTTCGACGCACTGGGGGCGCGGTACGAGGACGCGTTCGCCGGTTCGGCGGCGCACGGGGCCTCGCTGGAACGGCTGCTCGCCCGGCTCGGACCCGGCAGCCGGGTCCTCGACGTAGGCAGCGGCACGGGCCGGCCCACGGCCGCGACGCTGGCCGCCGCGGGGCACGACGTGCTGGGGATCGACGTCTCCCCCGTGATGGTGGACCTCGCCGCCCGCCGGGTGCCCGAGGCCTCCTTCCGCTGCGCCGACATCCGCGAGGTGCACCTTGGCGACGACTCGTTCGACGCGGTGTGCGTGTACTTCTCGCTGCTGCAGATGTCCCGTGCGGAGCAGTCCGGCCTGGTGCGCCGCCTGGCCCGGGCGCTGAGGCCGGGGGGTGCCATGGCGCTCGCCACCGTGCCGCTGGACCTGGAGGGGGTCCAGGGGGTCTTCATGGGGCAGCCCGTGCGGGTGACCAGCTTCTGCGCCGGGGACTTCACCGCCATGGTGGAGGAGGCGGGCCTGACGGTGCTGTCCGAGGACAGTCAGGTCTTCACGCCCGCGCACCCCGAGGCGATGCCCGAGCCCCAGCTCTTCCTGGACTGCGAGCGACCGGCGGCGGTCGCCGTGCGGAGCTGACCCGCCGCAGCGGCGCGGTTTCCGGGGCCGCCGCTCCGTGCCGGGAGCCGTCGGAAGGCGTACCGGATGCGCAGCCACGGCGCGTGGGTGCGGACCAGTCGGCGCAGTAGGGCGCGCACCAGGTCGGCGGTGTTGTCGCTGATCAGCGCGTCACGCTCGCCGAGCACCAGGGTGTCGGCTTGACCCGCACCCAGCGTCCGTCCGGTGGACCCGGCCGCCGGGCGGCCTGGCGTCCGTGCCGTCGCGGGGGCCCGGCATCCTGCTCCGCTCCGGTTCGTGGCTGTGCACCTCACGGGGGCCGGCAGCCGTCCGAAACGCCTCTCCATCTCGAGCGGCGTCCTTCGACTGCAAACGGCCCGGGCGGGCGGTGTGAGCCGCCGGCCCGGGCCGTCTCGATGCCGTGGAACGCCTGCGGGCGCGGCCCGCGGGACAGTCGCGCGGTGGTGGATCAGGTGGTGGAGAGCATGCCCTCGCGCAGGCTCCTCAGCGTGCGCGACAGCAGCCGGGACACATGCATCTGCGAGACACCGAGCCGCTCCCCGATCTGCGCCTGGGTCAGCTCCTCCACGAACCGCCAG
>NZ_JBSFNN010000109.1:0-18531 GCF_053587115.1 Streptomyces sp. NPDC003697 | reverse complement strand
GCCGGCCCGCCGGTGCGTGCTCTCGGCGTGCCGGCCGGACGCCCTCGTACTGGATGTACTCGGGCTTCCGGCCGGCGCGGCGAGAGGGGGTACCCCCTGCTCGAGCGGAGCCGAGGGCTTGGGGGAGCGTGCCGGGCGTCGCGACGGGGCGAACGTTGCCTGCCGCGGCACTAGCGGTTCGTTACTCCGTGGCGATGGCGTTCAGGACGTTCATCCGGCCGGCGCGGAAGGCCGGGACCAGGGCCGCGAACAGGCCTACGAAGGCCGAGCCCACGAAGACACCGATGATCGTCGGCCAGGGGATCTCCAGGACGGTCAGCCCCTCCAGCGCGAGGAGCTTCTGGGCGGTGGCGCCCCAGCCCATGCCCAGGCCGAGGCCCAGCAGGGCGCCGAAGAGGGCGATCACCACGGACTCCATGCGGATCATGCGGCGCAGCTGGCGGCGGGACAGGCCGATCGCCCGCATCAGGCCGATCTCCCGGGTCCGCTCCACGACCGACAGGGCGAGCGTGTTCACCACACCGAGGATCGCGACGATGATCGCCAGGGCCAGCAGGCCGTAGATCATGTTGAGCAGCTGGCCGATCTGGTCCTTCAGCGCCTGCTTGTAGTCGGTCTGGTCGCGCACCGTGTACTGCGGGTAGTCGTGCAGCGCCGACTTGAGCGCCGTGTACGCGGTGTCCTGCTGTCCCTCCTTCGCCGAAGCGAAGAGCAGCGTGTCCAGCGGCATCCGGTCGGCCGGGACGTACTGGGCGAGCGTGTCGATGGACGTGTACATCGCCCCCGCGTCGATCACGACGTCGCTGCTGGTGATCGCCCGGACGGTCAGCCGGGCCGTGCGGCCGTCCCGGAAGGCCACCGCGATCTTCGAGCCGAGGGTGATGCCGTGGGCCTTGGCGAACTTCTCGTGCACGGACATCGCGCCGGGCCGGTAGGCGTCCGTGAGCTTGCCGGCGACCGTCTCGGTGCGCAGGTCCGTCGCGTACGTCGGGTCGGCCGCCGTGATGGCCGTGTCCTTGAGTGTCCTGCCGTCGGGGGTGGTGAAGTCGGCCTTGGTCCACCTGTACTCGGTGACCCGCTCCAGGCCCGGCGTGGACTTCACGGCCCGCACCGCCTGCGGGGTGATCAGCTGGCCGCTGTCGGACTGGACGATGAAGTCCGTGCCGACGGTCTTGTCGAGCTGGTCGGTGGCGGAGGCGACCATGGAGGAGCCGACCACCGACAGGCACGCGACCAGCGCGAGACCGATCATCAGCGCGGCGCCCGTCGCGCCGGTGCGGCGCGGGTTGCGCAGGGCGTTGCGCTCGGCCATCCGGCCCACCGGGCCGAAGGCCCGCAGCAGCACCGCTCCGAGGACGCGGACCACGCCGCCCGCGAGCAGCGGGCCGACGACGACGAAGCCGATCAGGGACAGGACGATGCCCACGCCGAGCCACAGCGAGCCGTCCGTGGCCCGGGCGGCGTCGGACGCCAGGTAGAGGGCGTACGCGCCGGCGCCGGTGAGGACCGTGCCGAGGACGGCGCGCACCCGCCCGGCCCGGGCGTCGGCAGGGGCACCGGCGTCGCGCAGCGCGGCCATCGGCGAGATCTTCCCGGCGCGCCGGGCGGGCAGGTAGGCGGCGAGGACGGTGACCACCACACCGAGCAGCACGCCGGCCACCGGGGTCGTCCAGGCCACCGTGAGGTCGTCCGTGGACAGCTCCATGCCCATCCGGCCCATGAGCTTCATCAGGCCGATCGCGAGGCCCACGCCCGCGCCGACTCCGAGCACGGACCCGACGGTGCCCAGCAGCAGCGCCTCGGTGAGGACCGAGCGGTTGACCTGCTTGCGGGAGGAGCCGATCGCCCGCATCAGGCCGATCTCCCGGGTGCGCTGGGCGACCAGCATGGAGAAGGTGTTGATGATCAGGAAGATGCCGACGAGGAAGGCGATCCCGGCGAAGCCGAGCATCGCGTACTTCATGACGTTCATGAAGCTCTCGACGTCCTTCTGGTTGGCGTCGGCGGTCTCCTTGGCGGTCTGCACCTGGTATCCGCCGCCGAGCTCGGCCAGCACGTTCCGCTTCAGCCGGGCGTCGCTCACGCCCGGCGCGGCGGTGACGTTGACGTTCGTGTAGACGCCGGTCCGTCCGACGAGCGTGCGCTGCGCCGTCGCCGTGTCCAGGTAGAAGATGGCCGCGCCGGGGTTGGTGACGGTGAAGTCGGCGATGCCGGACACCTTCGCGGTGTGCGTGCCGACCGCGGTGATCACGCCGATCGTGTCGCCGAGCCGCAGCCCGTGCTTGTCGGCGGTGTCGGCGTCGACCATGATCTGGCCCGCGTCCCTCGGCGCCGCACCGGAGGTGATCTTCATGGTGCGGGCCTCGTTGCCGTTCCAGCTGCCGACGATCGTCGGGGCGCCGCTGGAGGGCGACAGGCTGTCCTTGCCGGCGTCGACGACGGTCACCGCGGTCGAGAACACGGCGCCCTCGGCGGACTTCACGCCGTCCGCCGCGCGCACCCGGGTCAGCACCGACGCCGGCATGACCGGCGGCCGGCCGGTGTCGGAGGTGGTCTCGCCGGTGTCCGAGGCGCCCTTGGCGCTGACGGTCACGTCCGAGGAGGTGGCCGCGAACAGCTTGTCGAACGTCGTGTTCATCGTGTCGGTGAACACGAGCGTGCCGCACACGAACGCCACCGACAGCAGCACGGCGACCGCGGACAGCGCCATGCGTCCCTTGTGCGCGACGAAGTTGCGCATCGAGGTCTTCAGGACCGTCATGACGTGCGCCCCCGGGCGTCGAAGTCCTTCATCCGGTCCAGGACCTGCTCGGCCGTCGGCTGGTGCATCTCGTCCACGATCCGGCCGTCCGCGAGGTACAGCACGCGGTCCGCGTAACTGGCGGCCACCGGGTCGTGCGTGACCATCACGATCGTCTGCCCGAGCTCGTCCACCGAGCGGCGCAGGAAGCCCAGCACCTCGGCGCCCGCGCGGGAGTCGAGGTTTCCGGTCGGCTCGTCCCCGAAGATGATCTCGGGGCGGGCGGCGAGCGCGCGGGCCACGGCGACGCGCTGCTGCTGACCGCCGGAGAGCTGGTTCGGCCGGTGCCTGAGCCGCTCGGCGAGCCCGACCGTCTCCACCACGCGGTCCAGCCACGCCGTGTCCGGCTTCCGGCCGGCGATGTCCATGGGGAGGGTGATGTTCTCGATCGCGTTCAGCGTCGGCAGCAGGTTGAACGCCTGGAAGATGAAGCCGATCCGGTCCCGGCGCAGCTGCGTGAGCTTCTTGTCCTTCAGGCCGGTGATCTCGGTCTCGTCGAGGTAGATCTTCCCGCTGGTGACGGTGTCGAGCCCGGCCAGGCAGTGCATGAGCGTGGACTTGCCGGATCCCGAGGGACCCATGATCGCGGTGAACTGGCCGCGGGCGATGTCCACGTCGACATGGTCGAGGGCGACGACCCGGGTCTCCCCGGTCCCGTAGGCCTTGACGACCTGCCGCGCCCGCGCGGCAACGGCCGTAGGCCCTCCAGTGCCCCCGTGCCTGGGAATGGTCACAGCCGATGTCACGGTAAGTCTCCTAAGTCGGTCGGCGAAGAGGTGCGCGTGGCCCGCGGACGCCGAACTGGGCCGCGGGTTCATGCCGTGCGAAGCGGTACGCCGATGATTCTGGTCGGGGGAGGGGTGCCGGCGCGCTGGTGCCCAGCGCAGTTCCGCGCTGGGGAAAACCCCACCCCCGTCGGTCCGGTCCACCGCCCCCCGGCGGCGTAAAGCCAGGTTAAGGACGAGCCCCCCGTTTCCTCGTCCTCCGTCGGGACGAACCCTCCCCGACCCCGGGTAAGGAGCAACCCCTAGGGGCCGTCCACCGGCAGGCGGAGGGTCCCCGGGGGCGTCTCCACCCTGCGGCCCATCCAGGCTCCACCCTGCCGCCGCGTCAGGGTCAAGCCCGCGTGGCGCCCGGCGACCGCCCCGAACGCGCATACCGACCGGCCAGTTTGGCGAAAAGCCCCCGAAGATCCTGCTCGCCGAGTAGCGTGCGTCACTCGCTCAGCCCCCCACTCCCTGTGGTCCGCCGCACCGGACCGAGCCGTGCAAGGAGCCAGAAGGAGCACCGGGATGTCCTACGACCCCTCCCCGTCGCACCCGCGTCCACCCCGCGACACGTCGCGGTCCCACCGGTACCCGCCGGCGTACGACGCGCCGCCGTACCCCTCGTCGTACGACGCGCCGCCGTACCCCTCGTCGCACGACGCGCCGCCGTACCGCCCGTCGTACGACGAGCCGCCGTCGTACCCCTATGGCCCGTCCGGGCCGCATCCCTCGCCGGGCGCGTCCGCGTCGGGCCCGACCTACCCCTGGCAGCCGCCGGCGTGGCAGCCCGAGCCCGCCCGGTGGGCGCCGGCCCGGCAGCCCGCGCCCGGGCACCACAGCGACCTGCGCGTCCTGCGCGGCGCCTACCGGCGGCAGCGGCGCGTCGCCACGCTCACCGCGCTCGGCTACTTCGTCCTCTTCCTCCTCCTGTCGGCGTACGCACCGTCGTTCATGACGGGCACCGTCACCGGCGGCCTGACCACCGGGCTGCTGCTGGCCCTGGCCCAACTGCCCGTCACCTGGCTGGCGATCGTCCTCTACGAGCGCACCGCCCGCCGGTCCGTGGACCCGCTGGCCGACCGGATCCGCCGCCAGGCCGACCCCGACGCCCCGCAGGAGGCGACCCGATGACGACGGAACTGGGCGGATCGGCGCAGACGACGTCCCTGGTGGCGTTCACCGCCGTCGCCACGCTCACGCTGCTGCTGTGCGTGATGACCGGCCCCGACCGGGACGACCTCGACGAGTTCTACACCGGCTACGGCTCCCTGTCCCCGCTGCGCAACGGGCTGGCGATCGCGGGCGACTACATCTCCGCGGCGTCCGTGCTGGGCACCGGCGGCGTGATCGCCCTGTGCGGCTACGACGGGGTCGTACTGGCGCTCAGCACGGCGCTGTCCCTGATGCTGCTGATGTTCCTGCTGGCCGAACCCCTGCGCAACGCGGGCAGGTTCACCATGGGCGACGTGCTGGCCCGGCGGATGCCGGGCCGGAGCGTGCGCATCACGGCGTGCGCGGTGACCATCGCCGCGCTGATGCCGCTGATGCTGGTACAGCTGGCCGGCACCGGGCAACTGCTCGCCTACCTGCTCGGGTTCTCCAGCGACTCCCTGCAGACCGGCTGTGTGATCGGCCTGGGCGTACTGATGATCAGTTACGCGGCGATCGGCGGGATGAAGGGCACCGCCCTGATCCAGATCCTGAAGATCGTGATGCTGCTCGGCTCCGGCACGGTGGTCGCCCTGCTGGTCCTGCACCGGTTCGACTGGGACCCGGGCACGCTGTTCGACGCGGCGGCGCGACAGAGCGGGGTCGGGCCGGCGTTCCTGCACTCGGGACTCGAGTTCGCGGGCGGGGCCAGCCCCCGGCTTGACATGATCACCTCCGAGCTGACGATCGTCCTGGGCGGCGGATGCCTGCCGCACGTCACCATGCGCATGTACACCGCCTCCAGCGCCCGGCAGGTCCGGCGGTCGATGTCGTGGGCGGTGTCGAGCGTGGCGCTGTTCGTGCTGGTGATCACGGTCGTCGGCTTCGGCGCGACCGCGATGATCGGGCGGGCGGCCCTGGCGCAGGCCGACCCGCAGGGCAACACCGCCTATCTGCTGGGGTCCAGGGCGGTGTTCGGCGCGGACGTCTCCCCGGTGGAGACCTTGCTCTTCACCACGGTCACGACGGCCATCTTCCTCACCCTGCTCGCCTCCGTCGCCGGGATGATCCTCGCCTGCGCCAACTCCTTGGCCCACGACGTCTTCGCGGCGCGCGTGCAGGAGATGCCGCCGCGCCGGGAGATGACGCTGGCCCGCGTCTCGGCGCTGGCCGTGGGCATCCCGACGATCGCGCTGGCGACGCTCGTGCAGCACCGCAGCCTGCAGCACCTGGTGACCCTGAGCTTCTGCCTGGGGGCGTCCGCCCTCGCCCCCGCACTGGTCTACAGCCTCTTCTGGCGCCGCTTCACCCGGACGGGCCTGATGTGCACGCTGATCGGCGGCAGCCTCGCGGTCCTGGCGCTGATGCCGGGCACCACCCTGGTCTCGGGCTCCCCCGTCGCGGCGTTCCCCGACGCGGACTTCGCCTACTTCCCGTTCACGACGACCGGCCTGGTCTCCATCCCGTTCGGCTTCCTGTGCGGCTGGCTCGGCACGCTCGCCTCCGGCCGCGCCAAGGCGGACGGACAACGCCGGCAGTACGAGGAGGTGGAGGGGCTGATCCTGGCGGGCGCGGTCCGCAGGGGCGACTGAGCCGGTGCCGCGGCCGCCCGCCGGGGCGGCCGCGGCAGGCACGGTCACGCACTGCCCGCCGCGCACGAGGCCGCGGGAGCGGCGGGCGCGTTCAGCCGCACGGCGGGGTCCACCTCACCCGTCCGGACGAGGCCCCGTCCGAAGGACGCAGCCACGCGACCGGCCGCCGGGGCCGCCACGCCCCGGTCGGCCGCGGCGCCACACACCTGCGGGGAGCCGCCGGTGCCGCGGACGCGGACGACCGGGGACGGCCGGGGACGGCCGCGGGCACGTGCGTGCGCTCGGGCGGCCGCGGAGCGGGTCCGCTGCCGTTCGCTACGTCGACCGCGTGGGTGCCGTGAGCGCCGCGACGTCGCCGTGCACCGTGTACGTCGGCTCGCGCAGGCGGTCCCGGAGCTCACCCTGCTCGCCCAGCACCCGTTCGGCCTGCCGGGCGATCCGTTCCCGGTGGCGCCGGGCGTCGGTGAGCACCCGTGCCGCCCGGGCCCGGGCCTCCTCCTGGCCGCGCAGCGCCGACTCCTCCGCGTCGGCGAGCGCCCGCGCGGCCGCCGACAGTGCCGCCTCGGCCCGTGCCGCCCGCTCGGCGTACTCCGCGTCGACGGCGGCCCGGCGCCCGTCCTCCTCCCGCTCCGCCGCGGCCAGCCGCCGGGCGTGCTCGCGGGCCTGGTCGGCCAGCATCGTGTCGGCGAGCTGCCGCTTCTGCCGCAGGTCGGCCACCGCCTCGGCGCGGCTCCTGCGCACCTGGCGGCGCGCCGCGACGCGGATCTCCTGCGCCTGTGCACCGGCCGCGAGAAGCCGCCGCCGGGCGTGTTCGTCGGCCTCGGCGCGCACCGCGTCGGCCTGCTTGCGCGCCGCCTGCAGCACGCTCTCCGCCTGCGCCCGCGCCTCCTCCTCGATGCGCCGCGCCTCCCGCCGCGCACGCTCCCGGACGGCCTCCGCCTCCTCGCGCCCGGCCGCGAACAGCCGCCGCGCACCGTCCCCGAGCGACGCGTAGGTCTGCGGGGCGAGCGCCTCGACGGCCTCCCGCAGCCGGGCGACGTCCGCCTCCATGTGCCGGGCGAGGACGGTGAGCCGCGCCGCGCGCTCCCAGGCGGCGTCGCGGTCGCCGGAGAGGGCGTCCGCGTAGGCGTCGACCTGGTCGGGACGGTAACCGCGCCGCCGTACGACCACGAAGCCGTGGGGCGACACCGCTGGGCCGCTCATCCTGGAACCCCTCTCCGCCGAACGGACGTGTAAGGACGGCTGCGCGGACATCTTGAGCGATAGGGCGTAAATACTCATAACGCGACACTCCGGGGGCACGTCGTCTCCGGGCCGTCGGCCGGTCATCACCACGGGGGGCCACCACGGAGCGCACCCGTACGGGGCCGCGGGGACACGAGAGGGCCGGGCCCGGTCGTGCGACCGGGCCCGGCCCTCGTCCTCGCGCCGCGCGCCGTTCGTCCCGGCGCGGCGCCGCGTCAGCGGCTCACAGCAGTCCGTCCCACATCTGCTCCAGCAGCACCGACCACCAGCTCTCGGGCGACGCCAGCGCCGCCGGGTCGAGCGCGGCGAGCTGGGCCTGGAAGTCGACCGTCCAGCGGCCCGCCTGCTCCTGGTTCAGGCCGAACCGCAGCCGCCACATCCGCCCCAGCAGCGCCAGGCAGCGCACGAACTCCGGCAGCCCGGTGTTGACGAACTGAGGCGGCACGGACGTGCCACCCGGCCCCGCCTCCACCGGCACCGCCACGATGTTCGCCGTGCCGTACTGCACGCAGACGGCCTTGCCGAAGTCACTGCCCATCACCAGGTACGCGCCCGCGTCCGGCGCCGGCTGCACCCCGCGCTCGGCCGCCAGCTCCGCCAGTGTCGGCACCGGCCGCCCCGGCTGGGCCTGCGCCCAGAAGAAGGGGCCCATGTCCAGCGGCAGTCCCGCCACCACCAGGGTGTGCGCCACGATCGGCGGCACGCCCTGGCGGGAGACCGCCGCCTGCTCGAACCGGAAGACGCCCGGCCCGAACGCGCCCGCCAGCTCCTGCGCGACGCCCTCCGGCGGGATGGGCGGCACGGACTGCACCGGCGGCAGCGGCGCCCGCACCGGCCCCGGCCGCGCGGGACCGTCGGCCACCTGGTGCAACTCGCCCTGGTGCGCCAGGAGCTGCTGCATGCCCTGCCGGCGGCTCGCGTGGTCCGTGCCGTACGGGGCGATGCTCGTGATCCGGGCCTGCGGCCACTGCTCGCGGATCATCCGCGCGCAGTAGGCGCCCGGCAGCTCGCACGACTCCAGCTCCGTGTGCAGCTCCAGCACCTGGTCCGGCGGGACGTTCATGGCGCGCAGCTCGTGGAAGATCTGCCACTCCGGGTGCGGGACACCCGGCGCCGAACGCCGGATCAGCTGCTGCTCGGACCCGTCGTGCGCGCGGTACCGCAGCACGGCCTGGTAGCCGGGACCGACCGTCGGCTGCCCCTGCTGCGGGTAGCCGTATGCGGGCGGCTGCTGACCCGGCATCGGCTGACCGGGCATCGGCTGACCGCCGGCCGGGGGGCCGGGGGGCGGGACCTGGCCGGGAACGGGCGGCGGTGGGGGCGGCATCGCACCCGGCGGCATGCCGGGCGGGCCGGGCGGCTGCGGCGCGCCACCGGGCCGGCTCGGGTCGGCGAACATCGTCGCCGCGTGGTGCACGGCACCGGGCGGCGTACCACCCGGCGCGTTCGGCGCACCCGGCGGCGGAGGCGTGCCCGGACCACCCGGCGCCGGCGGGGCGCCCTCGGGCCCCCCGGGCCCGAGCGACGACACGAACTGGGTCGGCGCGTACCCGCCGGCCGGCGCGTCCGGACCACCGGGTGCGGACGGCGCGGGCATGCCCGGACGCGCGCCCGGCGTCCCCGGGGCACCCGGAGGCGGCGGAACCGCCCCGCCGCCGCGCCCACGACGCGGCGGAGGCGCCGCCTTGCTCGTCGCGGCGTCGGCGATGTCCCCGGCGTTCGTGGGCGGCCGTCCGGACCCCGTCGAGCCGTCCGCGGGCGGAGGCGGCGGGGCTCCCGGAGTCGCGGAACCCTGCGGGTAGCCGTACGACGGCGCACCCGGCGGCGGGGGCGTGCCCGGGCCGCCCGGGTGACCGGGCACCGGAGGCGGCGTTCCCGGCGCACCCGGCGCCTGCGCGCCCGGATGCTGCGGGTGGCCGTACGACGGTCCACCCGGGGACGGAGGCGGAGGAACGCTGCCCTGCGCCGGACCCGGCCCACCGCCGGCCGCCGGGCCGCCGGGCGTTCCCGCCGCACCGCCGGGTGCCGGCGGGGCCTCCACCCCGGCGGAGGCGCCGGAGTCGTGGAGGGCCGGTGCCGTCGTCGTACGCGGCAGGTGGCTGCCGCCCGCCATCAGCGCCGTCTTCGCGTCGGGCGCGGCGGCGGGCGGAGGCGGCGGGGTGCCGTAGTCGGAAGCGCTGAGCGGCGGCGCGAACACGGTCGCGGGCAGCGGCACGGAACGGTCGTCACCGGCCTCGGCGTTGGTGTCCGTCCCGGCCCAGGGCGTGCCCCCGGCGGGCGTACCCGGAGAGCCGGGGGCACCCGGCGCGCCGGGGGTGTACGACCCGCCCGCGGCCCCGGAGCCAGGACCGGCGTCCGCACCCGGCGCGGCCGGCGCGGCGCCCGGCGTCCCGCCCTGCGTCCGCGGCAGCGCACCGCCTCCGGCGGACCCCGGCCCCGCGGACGCGGCAGCAGCCGCACCGTCACCCGTCCAGCCATTGCCGGGACCCGCCGTCGAACCACTCCTGGCACCAGCACCGGCACCGGCCGTCGAGCCCCCGCCGGCCTCCGCACCGGCCGTCGAGCCGCTGCCGGCCCCGGCACCCGCCCCGGACCGCCGGTCCGGGATGCCCAGCTTGTCCGCCGCCTCCTGCAACCACTCCGGCGGACTCAGCAGGAACGACGTCTGATTCAGGTCCACCCGGGCGGGCGGGGCCGCCGCCGGCCCGGCCGGCACGTCCGGGCGGCCGTACTCCTCCTCGTACCGGCGGATGACCTCGCCCACCGGCAGCGCGGGCCACAGCGTGGCCTCACCGCTGTCCCGTGCGATCACCAGCCGCTGCGCGCCCCCGTCCGAACGCGGCCCGTCCGCGCGGTCCTCGGCCCACACCACGAAGCCGAGCTCGAACTCCCGTACCTGCACCGCACGATGCTGGTACGACGGCACGTCACCGTTGACCCACTCCTCCGCGCGCTCCTGCGCCTGCGCGAACGTCACCATCGCCGAAGCTCACTCCCCCGCGGAAGAAACCGGGACGGCACGCGCGAAGCCGCCGTCCACCATCAGGTTCGCCACCGTCTCCAGCTCCGGCGGGGAACCCGCCAGCCGGGACAGGAACGCGTCGAAGTCCTCACCGCACGGCAGCAGCAGCCGCTCCACGCGCTCCGCCTGCGTCCACGACGGATCCACGTCCCGCACGTCGTCGTACGCGCAGAACCACACCGATCCGGCCCGGTCGCCCTTCACCTTCACGGCGAGCAGACCGCCCTGCACGAAGGCGACGCCCAGATAGTCCTTCGTCAGGTGATCCCGCAGGCACTTGTTGACGTAGACCAGGTCGTTGACCGCCGCCTCCTCCCGCACCGTGAAGAACGGCTGGTCGACCAGCAGCCCCAACTGGGCGTCCAGCGCGGTACCGACCGGCGCGCAGCCGCCCGCCGCCTTCAGGAAGGACCGGTACGCGCCCGGAAGCCGGTACCCCAGGTCCTCCTCGACGCCCTGCACCTGCTGCTCCGACACCGCGACGCCCGACTTGGGCAGCCCGAAGTGCGCCGGCCGCGTCTCCTGCAACGGCCGCGTGCCCCGCTTGACCTGGTCGACGTTCGCGGTCGCGATCCCGCCGTGGTGGCGCAGCAGCGCCTTCACCTCCACCGGGACCAGCTCCAGGCGACGGCCGCCCACCACGTGGTGCCACGTCCAGCCGTGCGGCGTGGCGACGTTCGGGACCGTGTCCCACAACTCGTGCCCCGACGCGGCCAGCGCCGCGTTCGCCGACACGTAGTCCGTCAGCCGCAGCTCGTCGACGCCGAAACCCTCCGGCGGCTCCGCGATCTCCACGGCCGCCCGCGCGTACGCGGAGAAGTCGGGGTAGCCCCGGTCGTCGACGCGCACCCCTCCGGGGTGACGTGCCGCCCGCACCGGATCCGGGAAGTGCACGACCTGCCCCGCGTAGGCCGCGTTCGGCGGCACGCCGTCTCCCCCGGCCTGGCTGCCGGGTGGCGCCCCCAGCCCGAGCCGACCTGTCGTCATGGCGGTTGCCCCCTGCGGCACTCAGTACGGCCCGCGGCCCCCGGTCCCAGACCGGCCCGCCGCGGCCCGTATCGACTACTTCTCTCCAACGCGTTGACCGCACTCATGCGGGTGCCGACAGCCTATGCGGTACGCGGACACCGGTCACCGGCCCACCACTTCCGTGACCAGCCGTCACCCCGCCGTGACGCACCGACCTCGACCGGGCGTGTCGCGCCGCCCCAGCTTCCGCTCCCGCCACGGCATTTGGCACTCTGTGTCCTTCGCGGGGGATGCTCCGGAGGGAAAGACGATCATGAACGCGACGCAGACGGAACCGCACGGCCCCGCCTCCGGCGACCCGCGGATCGGCTGGAGCGGCACCGGTACGCCGCCGGTTCCCGCCCTCCGCCACCGCCGCGACGGCATACTCCCCACCGTGGCCGCCGCCCTGTCCGTCCGCGGTGCCACCCTCACCGGCACCGCCGCACGCGGCGACCAGCCTCCGGCGCTGCACCCCCTCGTCCAGGACTTCCTCGACACGCTCACCAGCGCCCAGCGCGACCGCTTCACCGGCCGCTGCGCCGAGACCATCCTCATCTCCCGGCACATCACGGCCGTCGACGCCGCCCGCAGCAAACGCGCCGCCCGCAAACCCATGACGAACGGTGAGGCGCGCAAGGCCCTCAAGCAGGCCAAGCTCACCGCCCGGCGCATCCGTGAGGACGGTGACCCCCTGCACGGCGGCTTCGTGGCGCCCTGCCGCGCCTGCACCGCGCTCAGCGCCCACTTCGGCGTCCGCATCGTCGACCCCACGGGGACGGGCGGCTGACCCGGCGGCCGACGGCACAGCGGCCCACCCCACGACCCCGCGCCCAGCCCCCGCGCGACCGGCAGCACGACGCACCGCGGCGACGACCACACCCGGCACCGGAGCCGCGCCTCGACGGCCTCGCGGCCTCGACGACCTCGACGAACGAAGGGCAGATGCACACCGACCGCTCGGACCGCTCCGACCGCGCCACGTCCTCCAGGCTCTCCGCCCCGCCCGCGCAGGGGGGAGCCCCGGCCCGCTTCCCCGCGCCCGTGGACGCCGCCCTGCGCTCCGCCGGCTGGCACCCCGGCCGCTGGGACATGAAGCAGGCCGAGATCTGGGCCGACGCCCTGCGCGAGCACGCCTCGCCCGCGGGGCACCGCCACGCCGTCTTCCCGGCCGCCGTCGAGGCCTGGGCCGAGTTCGGCGGTCTGCACGTCACCGCGGCCGGCCCCGGGCGCCAGGTCGCCCCCGCCGCGCTCCACCTCGACCCGCTGCACGGCCTGCACATGGCCCGCACCCTCGGCGACCTCGGCCGCGCCCTCGGCACCGGCGTCTGCCCCCTCGGCGCCGAGACCGACACCGAGTCCCTCCTCGCCGTCGACGCCGAAGGCCGCGTCTACGCCCTGGACCACACCGGCGACTGGTACCTCGGCCCCGACCTCGACCAGGCCCTGTCCGCGCTGATCTGCGGCATAGAACCGGTACGTCTGACCGCGGGCTGAGAACCCGGAGCCGGCCCGCCCCCGGCACGACGGCACCCGGCGCCCTCCGGGGCCGGAACGGCCGGCCTCACGACGCCGGAATCACCGCCGACACCCGGAAGCCCCCCGCGTCCGTCGGCCCGGACACGAACACGCCCCCGAGAGCCAGCACCCGCTCCCTCATCCCGAGCAGGCCGTTCCCGCCCGACGGCAGCCGCGCCGCACCCGCCGACCCCGGCTCCGGCGGCGGCTCGTTCTCGACCTGCATCGCGATCTCCGACGTGCGGTGCGCCAGGCGCACATGCGTCTTCGCCCCCGCCGCGTGCTTGTGGACGTTCGTCAGCGCCTCCTGCACCACCCGGAACGCCGTCTGCTCGACCTCCGCCGCGTACGCGCGTGCCCGCCCCTCCACCGACAGCCGTACCACCATCCCCGCCGCCGCGGACTGCTCGACCAGCTCGTCCAGCTCCGACAGGCTCGGTCCCGGCCCCTCCGGCGGCCCCTCCACCGGAGCCCCGACCGCTCGGGAGGCCGCCGCCGCGGCCGCCCCCACCGCCGCCAACGGCACGGGATACGCCGTCGACGCCGTCGACGGTCCCGGCGCCTCCCGCCGAGCACGCCGCTCCTGCCCGTCGCCGCTGCGCAGCACCCCGAGCATCTCCCGCAGCTCGGTCAGCGCCTGCCGGCCCATGTCCCCCACCAACGCGGCGTTCTTCACCGCCTTCTCCGGATCCTTGCGGGCCACGGCCTGCAGAGCGGCCGCGTGCACCACCATGAGACTCACCCGGTGCGCCACCACGTCGTGCATCTCCCGCGCGATCCGGGTGCGCTCCTCGCCGCGGGCCCACTCCGCCCGCTCCTCCGCCCGCTCCGCGAGCAGCTGCAACTCCCGCTCCAGACTGTCCGCCCGCTCCCGCAGACTCTCCATCAGCCGTCGCCTCGCCCCCACATACAGGCCCAGCAGCACCGGAGGCGCCGTCAGCCCCAGCGACGTCGTGACCGCCGCGAAGGGCACGAACCAGTCCCCGAGCGTCAGATCCCCGCGCGCCATGTCCTGGCGCACCCGCACGAACGTCACGATCATCGTCCCGAGCAGCGACATGCCGGCCAATGCCGCGATGACCCGCCGCGGCAGCTCGCACGCCGCCAGCGTGTACAGGCCGACGATGCCCATCAGGAAACCCATCTGGGCCGGCGTGACGGCGATCGCCACCAGCACCACCGCGACCGGCAGGCGACGCCGCACCAGCAGCACCGACCCGGCCAGCAGACCGAACACGATCCCCGCGGACGCCGGAACCCCCGCGTCCCGGGCGAACGGAACACCCTCCGCCGCGCACTCCAGGGCGGACACCAGCGCGAGACTCCCGTCGAGCATCGCGCTGCGCCACCGTGCCCACCACCACGGCCCGGTCACGGCCGTCGCGTGCTCTTCCCCCGTCGTGGTCATGGCTCCCAGCCTACGGGCGCCGCCCCCGGCTTTTCCGGCGAGTTTCCGGTACCACCCCACACCGCTCCCGGTGATCGAACAGCACCGATACCAATCGGTATCCGCCGAACTGCCGACCCGGTGCCCTTCCCATCGCGGAACGGGCCATTCCGGCCGGACGGCCACGCCGCGCGCATTCCCGCGGCGGGCACGCCGACTTCGGCGGCCCGCAGCCCACAGCCCGCGGGAGCGGACGCCGGCGCCGGAGCGCGACGGCCGCGTCCCGCGGCGGTTCCGCGACGGACGGCGCCGACAGCGCGGACTCCGGCACGTCCGGGGCCGGTCGCGCGCGATCGCCGCCCGGGCGCGGGCACCTCTCCGGTATGGTCTGAAGCGCCGTCCCCCGTGGTGTAACTGGCAGCACACTGGTTTTTGGTACCAGCAGGACAAGGTTCGAATCCTTGCGGGGGAGCCACAGCGGAGCGCACCGCGGTCCGGGCCCCGGCCGCCCGGTCCGGCCCGCTCTCGTTTCCCCCCTGAAACGCCCCGGTATCCTGCGGATGTCCAACCCCCACCCATCCACAGCCGAAGGGCAACTCCGTGAGCGCCATTCGCCCGGCAGCCGTCGTCGTTCTCGCAGCGGGTGAGGGCACCCGTATGAAGTCGGCCACACCGAAGGTCCTGCATGAGATCTGCGGCCGTTCCCTCGTGGGCCATGTGCTCGCCGCCTCACGCGAGTTGGAACCCGAGAACCTGGTCGTCGTGGTCGGGCACGCCCGCGAGAAGGTCACCGCGCACCTCGCCGAGGTCGACTCCCGTGTGCGCACCGCGGTGCAGGAGCAGCAGAAGGGGACCGGTCACGCCGTCCGCATGGCGCTGGAGGAGCTCGGCGGCTCCGTCGACGGCACCGTGGTGGTCGTGTGCGGTGACACCCCGCTGCTGACCGGCGAGACGCTGCGCAGCCTGGCCGCCACGCACGACGCGGACGGCAACGCCGTGACGGTGCTGACGGCGCAGGTGCCGGACGCGACCGGGTACGGCCGGATCGTGCGGGACGGCGCCTCGGGCGCGGTGACCGCGATCGTGGAGCACAAGGACGCGTCGGAGTCGCAGCGCGCGATCCGGGAGATCAACTCCGGGGTGTTCGCCTTCGACGGGCGACTGCTGGCGGAGGCGCTGGGCAAGGTGCGCACGGACAACAGCCAGGGCGAGGAGTACCTGACGGACGTGCTCGGCATCCTGCGCGAGGCCGGCCACCGGGTGGGCGCGTGCGTGGCCACCGACCACCGCGAGATCGCGGGGATCAACAACCGCGTGCAGCTGGCCGAGGCGCGGCGGACCCTCAACGACCGGCTGCTGACGAACGCGATGCTCGCCGGTGTGACGGTGGTCGACCCGGCCACGACGTGGGTCGATGTGACGGTCACGTTCGAGCAGGACGTGACGGTCCTGCCGGGGACGCAGCTGCACGGGTCGACGCGGCTGGGCGAGGGCAGTGCGGTCGGGCCGAACAGCCGGCTGACGGACACGAAGGTGGGCAGCGGCGCCCGCGTGGACAACACGGTGTCCGACGGTGCCGTGATCGGCCCGGAGGCGTCGGTGGGGCCGTACGCGTACCTGCGGCCCGGTACGCGGCTGGGACCGAAGTCGAAGGTCGGCACGTACGTCGAGACGAAGAACGCGCGCATCGGCGAGGGGACGAAGGTGCCGCACCTGTCGTACGTCGGTGACGCGACGATCGGCGAGTACACGAACATCGGCGCGGCCAGCGTGTTCGTGAACTACGACGGTCAGGACAAGCACCACACGACGATCGGGTCGCACTGCCGGACCGGTTCGGACAACATGTTTGTGGCTCCTGTCACGGTCGGGGACGGCGCGTACACCGCGGCCGGCTCGGTGATCACGAAGAACGTGCCGCCGGGTTCGCTGGCCGTGGCCCGTGGTCAGCAGCGGAATATCGAGGGCTGGGTGGCGCGCAAGCGTCCCGGGAGCGCGGCGGCGAAGGCGGCAGAGGCGGCCTCCCGGGAGCCGGAGGGCGAGGCCTGACCGGAAACAGGTACGTCCGGGACGGCGTACCGTGATAGGTGCAGACCCCCACCCCACCAGCCGAGACGGACTCTCGGGCGCCTTGTTCGGGAAGGTTCCTCGACGGCCGGCTGAGAACACCTCTGAGGAGACAGTGCTGTGACCGGGATCAAGACGACCGGCAAGAAGAAGATGATGTTCTTCTCCGGCCGCGCCCACCCCGAGCTTGCCGAGGAGGTCGCCCAGCAGCTGGGTGTCGGGGTCGTCCCGACGAAGGCCTTCGACTTCGCCAACGGTGAGATCTACGTCCGCTACCAGGAGTCCGCTCGTGGCGCGGACTGCTTCCTGATCCAGAGCCACACGGCTCCGATCAACAAGTGGATCATGGAGCAGCTGATCATGATCGACGCGCTGAAGCGCGCGTCGGCCCGCTCCATCACGGTGATCGTGCCGTTCTACGGTTACGCGCGACAGGACAAGAAGCACCGTGGACGTGAACCGATCTCGGCGCGTCTGATCGCGGACCTGATGAAGACCGCGGGTGCCCACCGGATCCTGGCGATGGACCTGCACACGGACCAGATCCAGGGCTTCTTCGACGGCCCGGTGGACCATCTGTTCGCGCTGCCGCTGCTGGCGGACTACGTGGGCAACAAGGTCGACCGCTCCAAGCTGACGGTGGTGTCCCCGGACGCCGGCCGGGTGCGGGTGGCGGACCGCTGGTGCGACCGGCTGGGCGCGCCGCTGGCGATCGTGCACAAGCGGCGCGACAAGGACGTGGCGAACCAGGTGACGGTGCACGAGGTCGTCGGTGACGTCAAGGGCCGTATCTGCGTCCTGGTCGACGACATGATCGACACCGGTGGCACCATCTGCGCCGCGGCGGACGCCCTGTTCGCGCACGGCGCGGAGGACGTGATCGTGACGGCGACGCACGGTGTGCTGTCGGGTGCGGCGGCGGACCGGCTGAAGAACTCGAAGGTGAGCGAGTTCGTGCTGACGAACACGCTGCCGACGCCGGGCGAGCTGGAGCTGGACAAGATCACGGTGCTGTCGATCGCGCCGACGATCGCGAGCGCGGTGCGCGAGGTGTTCGAGGACGGTTCGGTCACGAGCCTGTTCGACGAGCAGTAGGACGGGGCGGAAGGATCCGGCACCGGGTCCCGCCCCCCGCCCCACACGAAGATCGTTTTGGGTCTGGCCTCCTTCTCCGAGTAAACTGCTGCAGTTGCTCGGCGAGGGAGGCCGTTCCCGTTTTCGGCGGGACCGGCGGTCCGTAATCGACGCGCTCTTCGTAGCAGGCCGTTCGTTGGCCGGGTGACCCCGACCGTATTCCCACGTACTACTACGAGGAGTGAGCAATGTCCGAGGTGAAGCTCGCCGCCCAGACGCGCACCGAGTTCGGCAAGGGTGCCGCCCGCCGCATCCGCCGTGAGGACAAGGTCCCGGGCGTGCTGTACGGGCACGGTTCCGACCCCCTGCACCTGACGCTGCCGGGCCACGACCTGCTGCTGGCGCTGCGTACGCCCAACGTCCTGATCTCGCTGGACATCGACGGCAAGTCGAACGAGCTGGCGATCCCGAAGGCCGTGCAGCGTCACCCGCTGAAGAACTTCCTGGAGCACGTCGACCTGCTGCTGGTCAAGCGCGGCGAGAAGGTCACGGTCGAGATCCCGGTGCAGGCCGAGGGCGAGCTGGCCCCCGGCGGCAACCTGCTGGAGCACGTCCTGTCCGCGCTGCCGGTCGAGGCCGAGGCGACGCACATCCCCGAGGCGCTGACCGTGTCGGTGGAGGGTCTGGAGGCCGGTGCCTCGATCCTGGCCAGGGACATCGCCCTGCCGAGTGGTGTGACGCTGGCCGTGGACGAGGTCGCCGTGGTGCTGCAGGTCCTGGCCGCGCAGGCCGAGGAGGTCCCGGAGGGCGAGGAGGGCGAGGGCGAAGAGGCCGCCGAGGCCTGATCCCTCGAACCCCCATCGTTTCGCCGGCTACTACCGCGCCACCAACATGCCCGAGTC